>CAYGWI010000077.1:0-3922 GCA_964353715.1 uncultured Dehalococcoidales bacterium
GGGAGCTGGTAAATGCCGTCTATGGCTTTGCCAGTACCTTGCTCAAAGTATTTGCCGATTTCAAGCCGACTCACTGGGCCATTGCCTTTGACCGCCCCACCCCGACCTTCAGACACGAGATGTTCGAAGATTACAAAGCCCAGCGCCCGGCCACGCCCGAGGAATTGAAGAGCCAGATAAAAAAGGTCCACCAGTTGGTGGAAGCCTTCCATATCCCCGTTTTTGAGATCGACGGTTTCGAGGCCGACGATGTCCTGGGCACCTTGAGCAAGCAGGCTGGTGAGCAGGACATTGAGACCATCATCGTTACCGGGGACAATGACATGCTGCAAACTGTTTTGTCCCGGGTGAAAGTCCTTGCTCCCCGACGGAGCTTTACAGACACTGTCCTTTACGACGAACAGGCAGTAGAGCAGAAATACGGCATCAGACCGGAACAACTCGCTGACCTGAAGGCACTGGCCGGCGATGTCTCGGACAATATACCCGGCGTGCCCGGTGTCGGTGAGAAAACAGCCGCTAAATTACTTCAACAGTATGGCAGCCTTCAAGGAATCTACGACCACATTGGAGATATAGCGCCGCCCAAGTTGCAGGACACGCTGCGCGAATATCGCAATCAAGTCTTTAAGAATAAGGAGCTGTCCACAATAGTCACAGATGTTCCCATCAAGCTGGACTTGAAGACCTGCCAGGTCAGCCACTACGACCGGAACGAGGTAGCCAGGCTCTTCCAGGAGCTTGAGTTCATCAACCTGCTTCCCAGGCTGCCCCAGATGCAAGCTGAGAGCCATCCTTCCGTAGGGGTGGGTCTTGTACCCGCCCATTCATCAGCCGTCAAGTCCCACATGGTCAATACCGAGACAGCCCTGGAGCAACTTATAGCCGGAATGGAGGAAGCACGTGACCTCGCCATCGAAGTTGAGACTACGGGCGAAAAGGCCGTGATGGCTGATTTGATAGGCATAGCCATATCGCCGGGCCGGGGAAAGGCGTTCTATATACCTCTGGGCCACCAGGGCTTGAGCCAGCCACCGCAACTGCCGCTAGCCCGGGTCACAGCCGGGCTCAAGCCGATTTTGGAAAACGCCAGCACAGGCAAGATTGCCTATAACGGCAAGCATGTTATGGCAGTATTGGCTGGTTGTGGGGTGCAGCTTGAGAACTTGAATTTCGACCCTATGCTCGCTGCTTATCTGGTCGGGGAGAAAAACCTGGGCCTTAAGGCTCTGGCTTTTAATAAACTGGGAATCGAGATAGCGACCCCCGCTGAATTAACCGGCACAGGCAAGAAACAAAGATCCCTGGCTCTGCTGGAGGCGAACCGGGTTGGCGACCGTGCCTGCGCCGGTGTGGATATACTTTGGAGCTTGAAGGAGCATCTGGAAGGCGAGCTGCGGCAGCAGGGACTGTGGCAGCTCTTCACCGAGGTGGAGATGGCTTTGGTCCCGGTGCTGGTAGCTATGGAAGATAATGGCATTCTTCTGGATACCGGCCTGCTCCGTGAGATGTCTCTGGACATAGGTAAGGAGCTGGTCAGGCTGGAAAAGGAAATCTACGGCAGTGTCGGGCACCATTTCAATATCAATTCACCCCAGCAACTGGGCAAGGTGCTTTTCGAGGACCTCCAGCTGCCCCAGTCCCGCAGAACGAAAACCGGCTACTCCACCGAAGCCTCGGTCATGGAGGCGTTGAGAGGCGTTCATCCTGCAATCGAACTCATACTGCAATACCGCCAGCTCAGCAAGCTCAAGTCAACTTATGTTGACGCTCTGCCTGCGCTTATCAACCGCAGGACGAAGAGGGTGCATACCACTTTTAACCAGACAGGCACAACTACCGGCCGGCTCTCGTCCAGCGACCCCAACCTCCAGAATATACCGATAAGGACTGAGCTGGGGAATAAGATAAGGAAAGCCATCATAGCTCCGCCCGGGACGTACCTTCTGAGCGCCGACTATTCCCAGATTGACCTCAGGGTCCTGGCCCACCTTTCTCAGGACCCGAGTCTGATCGCTGCCTTCGCCCAGGACGAAGATATCCACGCCACGACTGCCTCTAAGCTCTTTGGCATCCCAAAGGAGGAGGTGACCTCTGAAATGCGCCGTAATGCCAAGACGGTCAATTTCGGCGTGATTTACGGCATGAGCGACTACGGATTGGAGCAGGCCACCAATCTCAACCGGGAGGAAGCTGCCCAATTCATCGCCCTGTATTTCGAGCAATATCCCAGGGTGAAGGAATATCTGGAGGCCACCAAGGAGCAGGCCCGCAGGCGGGGCTATGTGCAAACGGTGTTAGGGAGGCGGCGGTTCCTGCTCGAAATCAATTCTGCCAACCGGATGGTCAGAGAGGCTGCCGAGCGCATGGCCATAAACGCTCCGGTGCAGGGCAGTTCTGCCGACATCATCAAGATCGCCATGATAAATCTACACCGGGAGATGGAGAAACGGAATCTCAAGAGCAAGATGCTGTTACAAATACACGATGAGTTGCTCTTCGAGGTGCCCGAGGGTGAAGTGGAGGAAATGAAGTCCCTGGTTAGTGAGCTCATGCCCCGGGCTTTTGAGCTTCGTGTCCCTGTCAAAATAGATATCAAACTGGGCAAAAACTGGGCTGAGATGGGATGAAATGCCGGAACTGCCTGAAGTAGAGACAATTAGGAACGAGCTTGCGCCCTGGGTCGTGGGGCAAAGCTTCACTGAAGTCACTATCCCCGATGCCAGGCTGGTATGCGGTTGTTCCACCAGGGAAGTGCGCCGCGGACTAATCGGGCGGAAGGTGGAAAGCCTGGGACGCCGGGGGAAGTATCTCATCTTTCGCCTATCTAACGGCAGGTCAATGATTATACATCTCAGGATGACCGGCAGCCTGCTGTTAAATCCTGAAGGAGTTGACCGCTATGCCCGGGCGGTCTTTCACCTCTCCAACGGGCACTGCTTCGTTTTCAATGACCGGCGCCGGCTGGGGGTGATGTGGCTGGTAGACGATGCCGGTACTGTAATCTGCAAACTGGGCCCCGAGCCTCTGGACAGGAGCTTCACGGCGGACGTTCTGCGGCAGAGATTAAGCCGTCACCACATCCCCATAAAAGCAGCGCTTCTCGACCAGTGTATCGTCGCGGGAATCGGCAACATGTATGCCGATGAAGCCCTCTTTGCCGCCCGGATTCACCCCCTGAGAAAAGCCGACGACTTGTCGCCCGCAGAGGTGCGAACTTTGCATAACTGTATCCGCAAGATTCTTAGAGCAGCTATCGCCAGCAAAGGCGCCAGTGTGGATACCTACGTCCGTCCCGAAGGCGAGCTGGGCACAGCTCATTTCGATTTCAAGGTTGCTCATAAGGGAGGCGAACCCTGCCCCATTTGCGGCAGCCCCATCGAGCGTGTCCCGGTGCAGAACCGTGGCAGCTACTTCTGCGCCAGATGCCAGCCTTTGGTTGTAGGTCCCTGATATAGAAGCTGGCAGCGGCTGGATTTGCACCAGCGACCAAGAACCAAAAGAACATCGGGATGTTTGCCCTTCCATGTGTACGCCAGGGTATAATTACTTCAAATAGTAACTCAAATTCATAAGTACTGTCGAGAAATGGAGGTAACGATAATGTCTACTCCAACTATCTTGGGATACGCAGCGAGGAAGGTGGGACAACCGCTTGAGCCGTTTACTTATGAAGCACCGAGACTTGGTGAGCATGATGTCCGGGTTTCTGTCACGCACTGTGGTCTTTGCTATACGGACATCCATGGTATCGACAACTATTATGGAGTGGTCACCTATCCCTTTGTACCTGGTCATGAGATAGTCGGGTATGTTTCCCAAGCGGGCAAAGCTCCTTTCGGTCTGAAGGTAGGCGACCGTGTGGGCATCGGGTGGCAAGGGCGGTCCTGTGGTCAATGTGAGTGGTGCTCGCGTGGTGAAG
>CAYGWI010000078.1:0-3914 GCA_964353715.1 uncultured Dehalococcoidales bacterium
TCCTTCCTCGCACCCATGGCTCAGGATTATTTGCCCGCGGGGAAACCCAGGTGTTGACTATTGCAACTTTGGGGTCTACAAGTCGGGAGCAGTTGTTGGATGGCATAGGTTTGGAGGAAACTAAGCGCTTTATGCATCATTATAATTTTCCTCCCTTTTCTACTGGTGAAGTGAAGCGAATAGGGACAACAGGCAGGCGTGAGATCGGACATGGCGCTTTGGTGGAACGGGCTATCGCACCAGTACTGCCATCGGAGGATGATTTTCCTTACACCCTACGGCTGGTTTCCGAAGTGCTCAGTTCCTACGGCAGCACATCCATGGCTAGCGCTTGTGCTTCGACGCTCTCGCTGATGGATGCCGGTGTGCCTATAAAGGCGCCTGTGGCTGGGATAGCCATGGGGTTAGTTATCGGAAAGGATGAGAACTATGTTGTCCTGACTGACATTGTGGGTATGGAAGATGCCTATGGCGATATGGATTTCAAAGTCGCTGGCACAGCTCGCGGGCTTACCGCTTTGCAGATGGATATCAAGCTTCGAGGGATACGCCATGGCATCCTGGCTGAAGCCTTAGGTCAGGCTCGCGAGGCAAGGCTAGAGATACTGGAGAAGATGAGTTCAGCTATTAATGCTAGCCGCTCCGAACTCAGTCCTTATGCTCCCAGGATGTATGAGATAAAAATCGATCCGAGCAAGATTGGGACCGTTATTGGCCCAGGCGGCAGGGTCATAAGGTCTATTATAGAGGAAACCAAAACGACCATAGATGTAAGGAACGACGGCACGGTTCTTGTTGGCTCTTCAAACGCAGAGGCGGCGCAAAAAGCAATCAAAATAGTCCAGGACTTAACCCGAGAAGTGGAGCAAGGAGAGATTTACACTGGGAAAGTGACCAGGCTGTTCAATTTTGGTGCCATGGTAGAAATCTTGCCGGGGAAGGAAGGTCTTGTCCATATCAGCGAGCTGGCCGACTACCGCGTGCCTCAAGTCGAAGATGTGGTTAAAGTGGGTGACGAAGTAATGGTGAAGGTTATTGGCATTGACAGTTCCGGCAGGATAAATCTATCGCGCAAGGCGATATTGGAAGGGCTTTCCGGCGTCCCTGGATCTGAGGTCAAGAATTCCTCGGCTCCGAAGGACCATGGAAGGGGATTTAATCAATCCCGTGGCAGGAGTGAACAGCATGAGAACCGTAGGAAATAAGCTAATTCGCTGAGGGGGGGGATGCCACATGGAACCTATAAGAGTAGTCATCAACGGCGCTCTAGGTAGGATGGGGCAAGAGATAACTAGAGCTGTGGTTTGCGAGCCCGGCTTAAGGGCGGTAGGTGCCGTGGAAAAGGAGGTTACTCAGCAATATCTTCCTCTGACTGAGGCTCCCGAACTGATACTCTTTTCTTCCGATTTGGAATCACTTTTGAAGAGCTGTGATGCAGACGTGGTGGTGGATTTCACTAATGCCGAAGTTTCTATGGCAGCCGCCCGCACTGCTATCAAACAGAAGGTCAACATGGTGATAGGCACCACTGGCCTTTCTGAGAAGAATCTGGCAGAAATTGCAGATTTGTGTCAGGCGTATAGGGTGGGAGCGGTGGTGGCACCCAATTTCTCTTTGGGAGCGGCGCTTTTGATCCATCTGTCCAAATTCGCTGCCAGGTTTTTTGACCACGCCGAAATCATCGAAATGCATCATGATAAGAAAGCTGATGCCCCTTCAGGGACTGCTATCGCTACTGCCAGAGCGATGGCGCAAGCACATGGTAGGCCATTCATCTATCCCGAGGTTACACGCGAAGTGCTTGACAATACCAGAGGAGGGGAGATGGATGGCATAGCTATCCATAGTTTGAGGTTGCCGGGATTTATGGCCGGGCAAGAAGTTGTATTTAGCGGAGCAGGCGAGACTCTAAGCTTACGTTACAATACCATAAGTCGGGAGTGTTATCTACCTGGCATCATCCTGGCAATTAAGGAAGTGACAAAACGCAAGGGGCTAACTTGCGGGTTGGATGCCCTGCTAAAGCTGTAGGAAGTGTCATGGAAGGATTCAACGTAGCTGTTGTCGGCGCTACCGATATTGTGGGGCAAGAGATTGTTAAGATACTTGAGCAGCGCAAGTTTCCCGTAGCTTCCATCCAGTTACTATCCTCTGATCATTCTTCTGGGGTGAAACTCCTATTTAATCATCAAAGGATCGAGGTTAGGGAAGCGAAAACGGAGGCATTTCGCGATGTTGATATTGCCTTTTTCTCTGCCACTGCCGATCTCAGTCGCAGGTTAGCGCCTTTGGCTGCCGAAGCCGGAGCAGTGGCCATTGATAATACTAGCGCTTTTAGGATGAACCCTACGGTGCCCCTGGTGGTTCCAGAGGTCAATCCTGGGGATATAGAATGGCATAAGGGGATAATTGCCAGTCCGAATTGCTCCACAATCCAAATGGTGGTCGCGCTTTATCCTTTGCACAAGGTCAATCCCATAAGGCGAATTGTGGTGAGCACCTACGAGTCGGTATCGAGCAGTGGCAGTGCTGCTCTGAAAGAAATGACCAATCAGGCGCGGTTTGTTTTGGAAGGACGCCGTATTTGTCCTCACGTCTATTCTCACCAGATAGCCTTCAATATACTGCCAGAGATCGGTGTCTTCCTGGATAGTGGATACACTATAGAAGAACAGAGGATGGCGGAAGAAACGCGCAAGATAATGCATGTTGAAGAAATAGCTATTTCGGCTACCTGTGTCCGGGTCCCTGTTTGGTTTGGGCACAGCGAGGCAGTCAACGTAGAATTCAGTTCGCCTATTACGCCTGAAGAAGCAAAGAGGATTTTGGCACAGGCTGTGGGAGTCAGGGTACTTGACGACCCTACCGTCAGCTTCTACCCTCAACCTTGGGCTGCTAGTGGGTCAGATCATGTATTCGTAGGGCGGATCAGAAGAGATGTGTCACATTCGAACGGGCTTGTCATGTGGATAGTGGCTGACAATGTGCGCAAAGGCGCGGCGCTAAATGCTGTGCAGATTGCTGAGGAAGGGATAGAGAGGGGTAGGATAAGCCCTAAGAGGAGTCTGGCCACTCTGAATGAATAAGCCAGGAGTCCGCAGAAGTTCTCTAAAGTTGCGGGGCGGGGGTTCGCTGGGGCACCTGTTGACAGCGATGGTGACGCCATTTGATGCCCGGGGCCGAGTTGACTATCAACAAGCCAAGAAACTGGCACTGTCTTTGCTTGATTCGGGCAGCGATGGGTTGGTGGTCTCAGGCACCACTGGCGAGTGTCCCACTCTGAGCCGGGAAGAGAAATCGCGGCTTTTCGCTGAAATAAAGTCGGCGGTAGCCGACCGCGGGACAGTAGTCGCCGGCACAGGCAACTACGATACCAGAGAAAGCCAGGAATTGACTAAGGAAGCCGAGAGAATTGGAGTTGATGCCTGTCTCTTGGTAGTTCCCTATTACAATAGGCCGACCCAGCAAGGATTATTGGAGCATTTCAAGGCCATTGCCCAGAGTACTACGTTACCTTGCATCATCTATAACGTTCCATCGCGCTCAGTCACCAACCTTGCTCCCGATACGCTAATCAAACTGAGCCAGATTGATAATATTGTAGGCGTGAAGGAAGCCAGTGGCAGTCTCGGGCAGATAGCTGAGATTATCCAGGGAACCAGGGACGACTTCCTGGTTTACAGCGGCAATGATGGTGATACCTTCCCCATACTGGCTTTGGGTGGTTACGGCGTGATCAGCGTCGCCTCACATCTGGTAGGAGTCCAGATAAAGGATATGATAAAGAAGTCCCTTGAGGGCAAGTTTCAAGAAGCAGCCAGGATCCACCGATACCTATTGCCGCTGGTAAACGCCCTGTTCATCGTTTCCAATCCTGTACCTGTCAAGTGGGCTCTGAATTATGTAGGTTTTCC
>CAYGWI010000079.1:0-3878 GCA_964353715.1 uncultured Dehalococcoidales bacterium
GCCAGATCAGCGGCCGAGGTTAGCGCCGCTGGCCCGGAGCCAACCACAGCCACTTTCTTACCATTTAAGCTAATCTTCTCCTTTTGCCGTTCCCTGACTTCCGGGTGAGCTCTTTCCCAATCAGCCACATATCGTTCCAATCTGCCGATGGCAATGGGGCCGCCTTTTTTGGCCAGGTTACAGGTCATTTCGCACTGTGATTCTTGAGGACAGACACGCCCGCAAATGCCAGGAAGGCTGTTCTTGTTCTTAAGTATCCTCACTGCCTCGGGCATATCACCTGCCCCTATTGCCTTGATAAATTCAGGGATGTCAACATTGACCGGACAACCATCCTTGCAGCCGGGTTTCTTACACATAATACAGCGGCTGGCTTCTTCCAGAGCTTGCTCTTCACTATATCCCAGAGCTACTTCGTTGAAATTCCTCTTCCTTACTTCCGGAGCCTGTTTTGGTATCGGTACCCGATTTAAATTCAGTTTTGATTTCTCAGCCATTTTTACACTACAGAGACGCGCCCAGGTAATTTGGATAATTCTGCAAGCCGACGCAGGTTATCAGGTTGCCATAGGTCAAATGCCTGTGCCTCTTCTCTTAGATAAGGCCGCTTCCGCTTGATGAGCAGTTCCCAATCCACCAGGTGGCCATCGAATTCGGGGCCATCAACGCAAGTGAATTTTGTTTCGCCGCCTACAGAAACCCGGCAGCAGCCGCACATACCAGTGCCGTCAACCATTATTGGGGTTAGACCAACAATAGTCTTAACACCAAACGGTTTCGTTGCCTTGGAGCATTCCATCATCGTAAACACACGTCCAAATATGAATACCCTATCGAGCTTGTTACCTGATTCCAAATAGTGTTTGACGAACTGATTCGCCTGCCTGTATTTCCCACGGCTTCCGTCTCCCAAAACAACATGGGTTTCATCACTCACACTCCCTAATCTATCCTCCCAGAATAGATAGGTTTTGTCTCTTGCCTCCGTTACTGAAACTACCTTGTTGCCCTTTTTCTTTAGAGCCTTTGCCAGAGTTACGGTAGGGCCGACGCCAAAAGTGCTACAGACACACATCGTGTTACCATAGGATTCGATTTCCGTAGGCCTGCCCAAGGGCCCCACTACATCCATGATGCAGTCGCCTTCTTTGAGAGAGGAGAGCTTCATGGTGCTTCTTCCCATGATGAGGAAGAGAACTTCAACTGTCCCTTCATTCCTGTCCCATCCGCTTAGCGACAAAGGAAACCTCTCCCCAACCTCATCTATTCGTAATATGACAAACTGGCCTGGTTTAGCTTTTCGGGCAATTTCGGGAGCTTCTACCTTAAGATAGACTGTGTTGGGAACAAGGACCTCCCTTTTCAGTATTCTATACATATCAGCCTCCAGAACGTTACTTCCGTGATGAGTTCCTGCCCGGGGTCTGAGCAAATATACCGATAGGCGCGGGCAATCACTACATGAGGCAAGTTGGCAGCATATTTCGCTAGTTCCTCACATCAACCGTGCCGGCAGTGTTTAACCCACAGTGAGAGATGTAAACTTCAATCCTTTTCTCATTCTCCATAAGCACAGTCACCTTCTAGCTGCAATCCTCCTCATAATCTAATGTCACTTTCATAAGAATCTCTTTCGTTGATAAGAGGCGAGTAGGATAAGAGTAAGTTCGGCAGCCTTTCTCCCTTTCTCTAACTTCCTCTTGCCAGGGAAAGAGGCTTTTTAGTCTTGGCAATGGGTATTGATCGTTGTAATTCCTCAACTAAATAGAGCTTCTACCTGAGCTAGGATTTGCTCATCAGTGAAGTGGTGCATGGAAATGGCCGCCGATGGGCAGGCAGCACCGCAGGTGCCGCAACCCTTGCATACTGCCTCATTGATATGGGACACCCTCTTGTCATCTCTGGACTGAAGCTCAATGGCCTGAAAGGGGCATAACACCTCACAAACCCCGCAGCCTGAGCATTGATCTTCGTCAACAAATGCATTTATCGCCTCAGCCTTGACAAAGCCCATTCTCAAGGGACCAGCTGCTTTTGAAGCAGCAGCATAGGCTTGGGAAATTCCTTCGGTTACGTCGGTAGGCCAGCGTGCCGAGCCACAGACATAAACTCCATCCATGGCAAACTCCACAGGGCGGAGTTTCAAGTGTGCTTCCAGGAGGAAACCAAACTCATCCAGGGAGACTTTAAGCATCTTGGAGATATTCTGGTTATCCCCGGCAGGGATAAGAGGAGTAGTCAAAACAAGCATGTCGCAAGGAAGCTCTATCTCTTTTCTCAATAATTCATGGTACACCTTAATCTTCTCGACCCTTTTATCTCCTACAACTTCGGGAGGCTTTTCTAAGCTATATCTAATGAATCTGACCCCTAGCTCCATGGCTTTCCGATAATAAGTCTCGAAGTCCACGCCATAAGTCATGAGGTCCCGGTGCAGTATCCAGACCTTTGCCCTTGGATTCGACTCTTTAATAAGGAAGGCATTCTTGATTGCCGTCATGCAGCAGATTCTGCTGCAATAAGTTCTCTCGGGAACCCGGGCCCCCACACAATTGATCATCACAACATTCTGCCCTATGGGTTCCCTCTTCTTCATCCGCTCCTCTAGCTCCAGTTGAGTGATCACGCTGGGCATCTTCCCATAGCCATATTGACCCGTCGGTTTCAACGGCTCGGCTCCAACAGCCACCACAATTGTACCCACAGTGAATTGGTCCTCCTTGCCCTTCTCATCCAGAGTGACATTAAAGTTACCTATGAAGCCGGTCACTTGCTTTGCCTTGGACGAGAGATGAGTCTTGATCCTGGGATGTTTCTTGACCTGCTCAACAAGTGGTTTGACTAGTTTCACTGCCTCCTTATTCGAGGGAAAGAGCTTATTAATACTGCGAAGAAGCCCACCAAGCTCCGGCTCCTTCTCCACCAAATGAACATCAAAACCCTGGTTGGCCAAGTTTAAGGCTGCCTCCATTCCAACGACTCCTCCACCAATCACCAATGCCGAAGGAGCTACCTTCAATTCAACCTCCTCCAATGGCTGCAGCAACCTGGCTTTGGCCACTCCCATCCTTATCAGGTCTTTGGCCTTTTCCGTAGCCTTTTCAGGCTCACGCATATGCACCCAGGAGCACTGGTCTCTTATGTTAACGAACTCGAAAAGGTATTTGTTTAAGCCCGCTTCTTCACAAGCAGCTCGGAACAGCGGCTCATGGGTTCTAGGAGTGCAGGAAGCTACCAGGACCCGATTCAAATTGCATTCCTTGATTCCCTTCTTGATTGCTGAAATGCCTTCCTCGGAACAGGTGAATAAATTGCGTTCAGCATGCACTACATTCGGTAGCTGCTTAGCATATTCCACAACGTCCGGGACGTTGACATATGCTCCAATATTTATGCCACAGTGACAAATAAAAACTCCGATACGAGGATCAGAAAGATCTTTCTCTTCCATGGCCCTTACTTGCCTCCTGTTATAGCTTCAGCAGCTCTGCCCGCTGCCCCTGAAGCCTGGGTTACAGAATCCGGAATATCACGAGGACTGTGTACGTAACCGCAGGCAAAAATGCCCGGCCTTGTAGTATCCAACGGTTGTACCAACTTATCTGGAACCTTCACAAAGCCATCTTCGTCCAGCTCCACACCTAGTACTTTCGCCAAGTCTCCCGTGATCTGAGGAACCATGGCCTGGGCAAGAACTACCAGCTCCGCCTCAAAGCACTTCACTTGTCCGCTGACGGTTTCCTCATACCAGATAATAGGGTTATCATTCTCAGGGTTAACTTCGATCCTGCCAGGACGCGCTCTGACATAAGTCACATTGTATTCTTTATTAGCCCTGGCAATGTACTCCTGGAACCTTTTGCCTACAGCTCTCATAT
>CAYGWI010000080.1:0-3866 GCA_964353715.1 uncultured Dehalococcoidales bacterium
GCAAGCCCTGATTTCGAGAGCATCTTTTCGGTAGCCTTCAACAAGTCTTTGTCTTTGTACGAAGAGCAGGAAATGAAATAGCCTATGTCCCCGGCCCCTTTGTCTATAAGGTCCCTCTCATCGTTCGGGTTTCCAAATTTCTTGAATGTCTCTACCCTTTTCTTCACATCCTCTGGCATGAAGCCGCTGTCGAAGGCTTTGACCCTCGCCTTGTGAATGAATTTCCTCAGATCATAGTCGTCATAGATGCAATGCCTGCTGCATGAGCCGCACATGGCGCTCTGGAACATCAAATCCAGGAAATCCCTTTCATCCTCCAGTAAGCCCTTCCCGTCGTAAACGATGAGCCTGGCCATCTTCTGGGGGCTCAGAGTCTCCCTTCCCGTGGCCAGATATGTAGGACAACTGTACTTGCACATATCGGCGCACATGGCGCATCTGGCAATTTTTTCAAACTCTTTCTTATCTTCCGCCATTGACGAGCTTTCCTCGATTCAATATGCCTTGAGGGTCAAGTGCGCTCTTTATGGATTTCAAGAGCCTCACTCCACTGACTCCCAGTTCTTGTTCTAGATACTGAATCCTCCAGAAACCGATGCCGTGATGATGGCTTATCGACCCGTTGTTTTTGAGCGTAGCTTTCATAGCGGCGTCCCAGGTGTCCTGGTAGTAACGCAGCGGATCTTTGGGGATGCCGGCAAAGGTGATATACAGGCAGGCGCCTTCCCGATAGAAATGAGAGTAGTGTCCGGAGACCTCCAGTGCGCCTTCAACCGTCTTCATTCCGGCAACCATATCCCTGTACAGCCTGGCAGCATCCTTGAACAGGGCCGACACCTCGATAGTGTCAACAATCCCACCATACTGCATTAGAATGGGTCCGAGCCCGATATCGAACCTTTTTTGCAGCCAGATGTCGACTGGTTCTTCGCCGTTGGATTTCCCTCCATTTTGCCTGGAGATACGCCTGATGACCCTGGCGTCGAGAGCCGTGTATTCAGTCTCCCCTTCCGATATGAAGATTGTCACCACCTTTTTTCCTATCTTCGGAAAGTATCTCTCACTCTCCGCTTCGTCAAAGATTCTGACTACCGCCGGTCTGGCCTCGGCCCTCAAAACCTGGCGCACGACCTCAACAGCGACCTCAATCGAAGAGAAAAAGAACGACTGCTTGATTGTCAGCCTGGGCAGCGGATGAATCGAAATGACTGCCCTGGTCACGATGCCGAGTGTGCCTTCGCCACCCAGAAAGAGGTCTTTCAGCGAGGGCCCGACCGACCTTCTGGGAACGGGTTTGATGTTCAACAGATTGCCGTCGGGCAGCACGACCTCCATGCCCAACACCATGTCCTCGATCTTCCCGTACTTCGTGGAGAACTGCCCGGCTGCCCGAGTGGAAATCCAGCCACCCAGTGTGGAGCAGTAAAGCGACTGGGGGATATTGCCTGCCGAATATCCCCGGTGGTTCAGTTCGAGTTCCAGATTAGCACCAATTATCCCTGCCTCGAACTCAGCCACAAGTGAGAGCTCGTCCAGACTGATGAACCTGTTCATCCTTTGAAGGTTCAGTACAACACTGCCGTTCAGCGGGATTGTTCCACCCAGCACGCCGGAGCCTCCACCAAAGGGCGTGATGGGCACCCTGTACTCGCCAGCGCACCGAACAATTTCCTGTATCTCGGCAGCGGATGCCGGGGAGATGACAGCAGAAGGAAGCGCTGGTAAGTCGCCCTTCTGGGAAAGGAATATGCCATACAACCAGTAGTCCAGACTGTAGGAAATGAGGTCGCCTTCTTCCTGTGAAAAGTGCTCATCCCCGACGATGCGCCTCACTCTATCGATGAAGCCACCGGGCAAGATGCCTCCCCCGGACATGTATGTTTTGACTTTCATCGGGCTGACCTCACCTCCGATTGGCTGTGGTTATATCAACAAGGAAGTTTAGCACAAGTTTCGAGCAGATTGTCGACTGTTTCTGAAGGCGTCCCCGGAGTCGGGAGCTCCGAAGGCACTTATGCAGAGGATTTTGCTACAAAAACCAACGGAATCTAGGAGGATAGTCCCCTGACAAAATCTTCTATGGCTTCATTGACCACTTCCGGCTTCTCAGCAAGAACAAAGTGGCCGGCCTTAGGAACAATCACCACCCTCGAGTCGGTGATTTTGGCTCCCAGGTAATTGGCGTATTTCACCGGTGTCATTACGTCCAATTCACCGCAGATGATAAGTGTCGGGAGCTTTATCTGATGAACTTTCTCCGTGATATCGAACTTGTCGCAGCACAGGAAATCATTGAGCATGACGGCAGGCCCAATAGCCTTCTGTTTTTCTATGACTTCCCTTTTATAGTTCTCCGGTGTTGAGCGATACATTTCTTCAACCATTTGATACCACTCTCCGGGATTGCCTCTAATAGCCTCTTCACAGGGAGTCAAAAACGTGGGGTGAACTCTAAGCCTGGCTCCACTGCCGATGATGATAATCCCCTTAAGCTCCTGGGGGCATCTGAGGGCATACATCAAGGCTATAGCCCCACCGAAGGAGTGTCCAGCCAAAACCACTTCTTTGCATCCATTCCCCTTGATGTACTTCCTGAGCCAATCAACACATTCTTCCACACTCTCACGGATTTCACCATGAGGGTGTCCAGGCAAGTTGACAGCATGACTTTCCGGGAAGTAGTCGGTTTGATGGCACCACATATCTGCACAACCGCCCGAACCGTGAACAAAAATGATACTCATCTTGCTTATTTGCTAAGATAGTATTATCTATATGCCACGGTCAACTATAATCTCGAGGAAAGGAGGTGTCAATTCCGATAAGATGGAAATCCAAAGTGTCTATTTTGCTGAGTCAGGCAGTGCTAACACCGAGAAAACCCTGGAAATAGCTAAGAGGAGAGCCGAGCAGCTAGGGACTAAAACCATAGTGGTGGCCTCCACCAGCGGGGAAACCGGGGTCAAGGCAGTGAAGCTGTTCGCCAGCCACAAGGTAGTGGTGGTTACTCACGCTGCCGGGTTTCCAGCCCCCGATGCACAGGAGTTAACCCCGCAAAACAGGGCCACGATAATGGAAAAAGGCGGATTGATTCTGACTGCCACCCACGCCTTTGGGGGAGTAGGCAGGGCAGTCCGCCGGAAGTTCAACACATATCAAGTGGATGAGATCATAGCTCACACACTCAGGGTCTTTGGACAGGGCACCAAGGTAGCCTGTGAGATAGTCCTTATGGCTGCCGATGCCGGTCTCATAAGGACAGACGAGGAGGTAATCTCAATTGGCGGCACAGGACATGGGGCAGACACCGCGCTGGTCATCAAGCCGGCACACACCCACGACTTTTTTGAGTTGAAGGTCAAGGAGATCCTGTGCAAGCCAAGATGATAGGCTGTCTTGTTTGTCTTGGTGAGTCAATCAACCCGCAAACATGCTGGAGAAAAAATGAATAACGGGTTACAATAAAGGGCTAATTTTGAATAATCACACCGATGGAAGGAGATATACGATGGTAAAGAGCCAGGAATTGTTGACCGAGGTTGAATCGAAGGAGCTTCTTAAGAAAGCAGGGATACCCGTTGTTGAAGCCAGGCTGGCCCGAAGCAAGAAGGAGGCTATTTCCATAAGCAAGGAAATGGGCTTTCCCGTAGTGTTGAAGATAAGCTCCCCCGATGTGGTGCACAAAAGCGATTCCGGCGGTGTTAAATTAGGACTAACCAATGCTGCTCAGGTAGGCAAGGCTTACAGCCAGATTATATCCTCCGTTAAGCAGGCATATCCAGAAGCCCGAATCGGTGGTGTATCGGTGCAAACAATGGCTCCGCCAGGAGTGGAAGTGATTGTGGGCATGAGCAAGGACGCTCAAT
>CAYGWI010000081.1:0-3795 GCA_964353715.1 uncultured Dehalococcoidales bacterium
AGCCACCCTCTGCGCCTCTCCGCCGGAGAGTGTCCGGGCCTTTCGATTCTTGTAGCCTTCTAACCCCACCATTTCCAGAATATGGTCAACTTTCCCGGCGATCCTGTTCTTTTCTTCTCCCCTCCATCTTAAGCCGCAGGCAACATTGTCATAGACACTCAAATTAAATATCTGAGGTTTCTGGTGGACAAATGATATCCGACGACGTATCTCCAGTCTCTGTTTCCCTGACCGAGGGATGCATTTGCCGTCAAAGTAAATTTTCCCCGCAGCAGGGACCTCCAGCAGATCCATAATACGTAAAAGCGTTGTCTTGCCTGCCCCGGTCGGGCCAATCAGGGCGAAAACTTCACCCTTGCCTATACTTAGGTCCAAGTCCTGTAATACCTCTCGTTCACCGTATCTGTGGGTCAAGCCGGTTACTTCTAGCAATGACATTATTACCTCTGCTGTAACCTGTTCAGGACGATGTTAATGATAAATGCCAGTAGTAACAGAATTATGCCCAGCGCTATTGCCAACTCGAAGTCGCCTTTAGCTGTCTCCATTGATATTGTTGTGGTTATGACCCTGGTGACTCCCCTCATATTGCCGCCGACCAGCAGAGCACATCCAACTTCCGATATGGCTCTGCCAAAACCCATTATCACAGCCGCCAGCACAGCATACCTTGCTTCTCTCAGCACAAGCCAGATGGTCTGAAAGCCACTGGCGCCAAGCGAGGTAGCGGTATCCACAATCTCCTTACTCACACCGCTCAACGCGGAAATGATGAACCCAAGCAGCAGGGGAGTGATTAATATCATCTGTCCAATCACCATGGCAGTGGGAGTGAGCAGTATGCCGAAGAAACCCAGTGGCCCGGCCCGAGAAAACAACACAAAAACAAACAAGCCAACAAGAACTGTGGGCACGCTGAACAGCGTCTGGATGATATTTACTAGGGCCCTCTTCCCAGGGAAGCGATGGAAGTGTATTAAGCTTGCCAGCGGTATACAGATCAGAGAGGCCAGCATACAGGAAGTCCCTGAGATCCTCAGGGACCTCCCGGCTATCTCTATCACCTCAGGGTCGAGGGATACTAGGAGTTCCATGGCCCTAGTTAAGGCCTGCCATAATTCTGTCAATTGCTCCTACCTGCTGTAATACGCTATTTCTTGGCACAGGCTTCGTACTGCCAGTGCAGGCGATCTTGTCCATGCAGTCAGGGCAACCCGCAAATATCGGGATCCCAGGGGTAGAATAGCGGTTGTCCATATAGGGGCACGCCAAATCCGGCAACTAAAGCCTGGATATCAGGTGATCTAAGGAAAGTCACCAGATTTTGAGCAATCTCGGGCTTGGTACCGTTCTTGCAGATGATCACCGAGTAGATATTGATCAGATCACCCCCTGTATCTACCAGGGGCACCAAATCCAGGCTGCCTTGGTAAGCCAGGAAGGTCCCCTTGTCCGTCAGGGTGTAAGCCAATAGCTGGTTAGCAGTAGTCAGTGTAGCTCCCATGCCTTGCCCGGTTGAAAAATACCAGCCCTGGGCCGTTCCATTCCCCAGGATATCCGCTGTATAGTTATAGCCGGCTGCTGCCCAGAGGGCTCTTTCTTTGCCGTGAGTTCCCGAGTTGTCCCCTCGAGAGACGAATTTAACCGCCGTCGAGTTGAGCATGCCCCCATCGTGGATTTTCTGGAAGGCTGCTGTCGCGTTCTCTCCGCTAATGCCTGCGGGGTCATCCTCCGGGCCTACGATGATGAAATAGTTGTAAGCCCAGGTGACTCGCGCCGCAGAAGTGCCATTTACTGTCGCGTTAAGAGAGTAGTTACCGGCTATGAATGTTGCCTCCTGGGCGGGGTCATGGACAGCAACCACATCCACATCACCATTCCTACCATACGTCAAAGCAGTACCGGTACCCGTAGATGCTATCTGCAAGTCGGCATTGTATCTTTCCTCAAATATGGTCTCAAGGTAATTCCACAAGCCGGTGTCGTAGAGACTAGTAGTGGTTGCTAGCTTCAGTATTTCGGTTTCATTGCCTGTCTCATTGCCGCTAGGGGCGCAGCCGGGAAGCGTTATGAGAACCGGTACGAGCAACGTCACGACCAGAACAACCAGAATAGTTGAAGCTATCTTGGGCAGAATTCCTTTCATTGAAAACCTCCTGTTATCTTTAGAAATTTTTCATAAGACCTGAATTACCAAAGCCTTGAAGGAAGCAAAAAACTGGGAACAAAAAAGCACCGTCACAGAAACGGTGCTGTCCAAAAGCCAAGCTTCATATTCCCTCCTTTCCAACCACGGGAGGCGCAGACATTTCTATCCGTGCCTTCGAGGCTTCTCAGCCTACCGACTGCTTGCCCTGGATTCTCTTTAGGCAACGCAGTTCGGAGAGAGCTAATACCTGATCCTGGGTATTATATCAGGGACTTGATAACCGGGTAAATCTCGTATATTGGTACAGGTGCAGAAACAATTGTCGACCGAGTCAGCCGATTATGCTTCTTTCCCCTTTGATTTCTTCCCGGCGGGCGCAGCCTCCGTGGGGGCTTCAGCCGCTTCCTCCGCCGCCTCCGCCTTCGCTTCCGCCTCGGCCGCTACTGCTTCCTCTACCACCTTCTCTTCTACCTTTTCCACAGGTCGCAAACTAATTTTCGCCACAACCAAATCCGGGTTGTTAAGAACGGTAATATCTTTGTCCAGCGTGATATCTTTGACGCGTATTGCCTGGTCTAACTCAGCGAGGTAGCTGATGTCCACTTCTATTCTGCCGGGGATTTTTGCCGGCAAACACTCCACAGTAAGAGTCCCCAGCGCATGGTCGAGCATGTTGGTTTTGGACTTCAAGGCTGGTGCTTCCCCAATCAAGACGACAGGAATCTCTAACCTTATCTTTTCCTCCATTCTGACCTGATAGAAGTCAACATGGACCAATTCTCCCCTGCGCCAATCTCTATCAAATTCACGAACTACAACGGTCCTGGGCTTCTTTTCCTTAGCGAGCTTGAGATTAACAAGCCTCGTCTGCCCAGCTTGACCTAGCACTCGCTCAAGCTCCTTGGTGTCGCACTGCAACGCCAGGGACTCGATGCCGTGCCCGAAGACATGCACCGGGGTAATGCCCTGCCGGCGCAAATGCTTAACTTTTTTGCCGAGAATCTCTCGGTTAGCGACCTTCAACTCTATTTTGTCCATTTCGGTCTGCTAATCATATCAAACAAGTCTTCTCTGCGCAAGAAGCTGCACCCGTTCATCTGGCCGACGATTCGAAGAGATCTTTAGTCGTTTCGAACAAAGTGCTCCAGTGCGTGTTCAAGGTCCGCAGGTAAGGGAGAGGCAAATTCCTGGTATTGCTTGGTTGATGGCAAACGAAAGCCGAGACGGTAGGCATGAATGAATTGCCTGTGAAGATAAGCCGATTTGACTCCGTAGACGGGGTCACCGACGACGGGATAGCCGATAGCTGATAGGTGTATTCTGATTTGATGTGTGCGTCCTGTCAGGGGACTGACTTCGACCAAAGTATAGCCATCGAGGTATTTTCGGACTTGATACCGGGTAATAGCCTGTCTTCCGGCTTCTACTATTGCCATTCTCTTTCTGTGATGAGGGTCTCGCCCGATAGGTGCTTCGATCATCCCCTGTTCCGGAGATAGCCTCCCTTTGACGAGAACAAGATATCGTTTGGTCACAGTGCGGCTCTTGAACTGTGCGGCTAAATACTCCCGGGCGAAGTCGTTTTTGGCAATGACTATGAGGCCCGACGTATCTTTATCCAGTCTGTGAACTATGCCCGGGCGCGT
>CAYGWI010000082.1:0-3787 GCA_964353715.1 uncultured Dehalococcoidales bacterium
GCCAATTCGGGAAGGGCTTTTGCCTCTCTTAAGGCCAGCTTCGATAGCTGGGAAGCTGTAGCGTCAGCTCCCGTAGAGCGCATCGCCGAGGTCACTAGGTGCGGCGGATTGAGCCAAATCAAGGCCGCCAGAATCAAGCAACTGCTTAAACAAATTGAAAGTGAGAAGGGTCGTATCACCCTGGACTTTCTCAAATCCAAGACCATGACCGAAGCCGAAGATTACTTAATGCATCTGCCTGGAGTCGGACATAAGACAGCCAGTTGCGTGCTACTCTTCTCGCTAGGAAAGCCGTCCCTCCCCGTGGACACTCATGTTTTTCGCGTAGCTAAACGGTTGGGACTAATCGATTCCAAGACATCCATAGAGAAGGCTCCTGGCTTGCTACAGAAGCAACTCCCAGCCTCCAGGGTATACCAATTCCATGTCCATATGATAGAGCACGGCCGGCGGATATGCCGCGCTCGACAGCCTCATTGTGACACCTGCATATTGACAGACACTTGCGCCAGCTCGCTTAACTAATTTAACCTGATTAGCAGGTGCTATAATGGCTCGTATGGCGCAAATACTGAAGAGCAAGAATCTGGCTACTAAGTTTCAGATAATGGTGGAAATAGCCGCGCACCAACCTAACATACAACAGAAAGCCATCGCCCCCAGATTAGGCATCACTTCGCAGGCGGTTTCTGAACACATAAAAGAATTGATGAAGGACGGCTGGCTGAGCTCCGAGGGTCGCTCCCGATATAAGGTAACCAAGGAGGGCGTAGACTGGATTTTACAGATGTCCCGGCAGTTACATAGTTACGCCTGGTTTGTGAGCAAAGTCGTGGCTGATATATCAACCACCACTGCCATAGCCGATAACGACCTATCCGCTGGCCAACCAGCATCGCTATATATCAAAGACGGCTTGCTCTTCGCTTCCAGGGTCATCAGGGGCAAAGGGGCTAAAGGAATAACTGTAACTAAGGCCAAGAAGGGACAAGATGTCGGCATTCGCAATATCGAAGGAGTAATAAAACTCGAGCCAGCTAGAGTAATGATAGGCAAAGTACCCAATGTGCAGGATGGAGGTTCCCGGAGCACCGACCTGGCCCGATTGAAAAGGGAGGTAAAGGAAGCAAGGCTGGTGGGAGCGCTGGGCACCGAATGCCTGGTAGCATTGAGTCAGATAGGTGCAAAGCCTGATTACATTCATGGCGTTCGGGAGGCAGCCATAGAAGCAGCCTACTGTGGCCTGTCCACTCTAGTTGTCTGCAGTGAAGACAAGGTTCCGATCATGGTGCAGAGACTGGAAGAGGAAAATCTCGACTACCAGACTATGGACCTACGCGAAAATTCCCCCAAGGCGTCTACTCGTAGACGCCGGTTATTGTAAGGCACCCCATTTCCCGTCATCGCGAGACGCTATTGGGCCCTTCGTTTCCTGTCACTCTGAGCCCTTTTCCTCTTGTCATTCTGAGCGAAGTGAAGAATCTAACCCCGCTCAGGGTAGACTCCGCGAAGAATCTTAGTAATGCTCAGGACGATGTGCAGAGATTCTTCGTCGTCCAAATTCATTTGGACTCCTCAGAATGACATTACTAAACTATCCCAGTGAAAAGTCCTTGACATCCGTTTTGTGGCATCTTATAATTGAGTTCAAACAAGTGCGCTTGCGTAAAATCAAGTGACTTTGTATAAGGGGAGACAGAAATAATTCTTATGAAACGGCTTCGTAGGCAATTCCTTTCCCGAGGCACAAATTGGTTACTTGTGGCGCTCTTGAGCACAGCCCTTGTCCTGACAGCCTGTGGTCCTGCTGGGCAGACGCCAACGCAATATGTATTTGATGACCTGGGAAGGCTGGTCGCCATTAACGGAACACCCCAGAGAATTATCTCCCTGGCTCCCTCCAACACCGAGATTTTGTTTGCCCTGGGTCTCGGGGAGAGAATAGTAGGAGTGACGGATTATTGTGATTATCCTCCGGAAGCTCTGAACAAGACAAAAGTGGGCGGATATGCCAACCCGGATGCAGAGAAGATAGTCGCTCTGAACTCTGACCTTATACTGGTTGCGCACGGCACGCCTATGGACGTTATTAATAATCTGGTAGGACTGGGACTGACAGTATTTGGCATAAAAACCACTGACTTGGATGACTTGCTTAGTGACATTAGAACAATAGCGGAAATAACCGATAAGGAAGTGGATGCGCAAGCCCTTACATTCGAAATGGAAAATAGGATTCAAGCGGTGACCAATCAGACCGATGAATTAGACCAAAGGCCAAGAGTCTTTTATATCGTCTGGCATGACCCATTGTGGACGGCTGGCTCAGGGACTTTCATTCACGAGCTAATTGAAAAAGGAGGCGGGGTGAACATCTTTCAGAATGTCAGCGGTTATCCGACAATCTCAATCGAAGAGGTTATTGCCCGCAACCCAGAGGTGATTGTCACAAGTTCGTGGTCAGGTGTATACGAATGGACAATGAACGAGACTGCACTCAACGTCACCGATGCCAGACAAAACGAGAGAGTGTACACGTGCGATGACAACCTGGTACAACGCCCGGGTCCCAGGCTGATCGATGGCTTAGAGTGGTTTGCTCATTTCATTCACCCCGAGATATTTGGGGAGCCTGAGGGTGGTTAGGCAATGGTTTCTTCTTCGGAGGGCAAAGGGACTGAAATGAAAAAGAAGGGCTTGATTCAAGTCTATACCGGGGCCGGCAAAGGAAAGTCCACTGCCGCTATCGGGCAGGCAGCCCGCGCTGCCGGACATGGTTTCAAGATCGGCTTCATCTCTTTTTTTAAGGACCCCGAGGCATTCGGGTACGGTGAATATGAATCCCTGAAGAAGCTGGGAATAAAGATTTTCCTTTTCGCCAGGAAACATCCTCACTTCTACAAGGAACTGAAAACTGACGATGTCTGCCAGGAGTGTTCCAAGGGGCTGGAATTCATTAAGGAGCTTTTCCGGGACCCATCCTGGGACATGCTGATCCTGGATGAGATAAATATCGCCGTGCGCGACGGCTTTCTAAAAGAGGAAGAGGTTCTTTCTCTTTTGGAGGCAAAACCCGAGAACTTAGAGCTTGTCTTGACCGGTCGGGGTGTCACGGAAAAGATCGTAGAAAAGGCAGATCTGGTCAGCGAGGTGAAGGAAGTGAAGCACCCTTATAATCAAGGGATAAAAAGCCGGAAAGGCATCGAATACTAGACTCTAGGAAGATGAAGCGCTTGAGTATGAAGTAATGTGATAACTATTCAGCCTCCCCATGTCACCCCTAGCAAAGCGAAGGGTCTCCGAGATTCTTCGGTCGCGGAGTTTACACTGAGCGGAGCCGCAGTGCTCCCTCAGAGTGACACTGAGGGTGAGTGGTTATTTCGGATTTAGCATTTAGCAATGGCACGTACTGCGTCTGAGGTATTTACTGAGCCGGTTATTCCCTATGCCATTCGCTGGCAAAGCAGAGTTTACTCCTTACTGGGGCTGGCGGCATTGCTGGTAGTGGTAGTCATGTTTGCCATTACCTTAGGAAGCGTCTCCATACCCTTTACCACGACTTTTCAGGTCCTTGTCTCCCAACTGCCCTTCGTTCATATTACCCCTTCTGTCGATGTTTCGGGGACGCCGTTGAGCCCGGAAATCCTGGAAACCATAATCATTGATATCCGGCTGCCGCGTATCCTTCTAGCTGGTCTAGTAGGAGCCGCCCTGGCAGTAGCTGGGGCTACTTATCAAGGACTGTTTCGCAATCCCCTGGCTGACCCCTATCTTTTGGGTGTGTCCT
>CAYGWI010000083.1:0-3772 GCA_964353715.1 uncultured Dehalococcoidales bacterium
ACTCCCTTGACTCACGCCAGACAGAACACAAAACCTATTCACTTGTTAACGTGCGACCATGATCTCCGTTGAGGAGTATGCCAATTATACAATAGGGCTCTTTTGGTTGTCAAATCAATCCGAAACCTGGGGGCTAATTATTTGTAGTTAAATCTATTATTTCGGAGTTACTGCGGGCACTGCGGAGTTACTATACGCCAGCCGGTATAGACAGGGTTAACTGCCCTCGTTATACAGCCTTTCTCCCGATCTTCCTCCTGGTCTTTCGCTTCTCACCACCCCGCCGTTTGGCTCCGCGAACGGCAATCCCCGGTTGCTTGCGCCACTGTTTCATGAAATAGTCATGGCGCTCGACATCATCTTTAATCATTCCCTCTGCATCCGCTCCGGGATTGAGATACTCAAGTAGCTTCTGGTTTACCACTTGGAACAGGCTGGCAAAGGTATTCTTGTCCTTATATGATAGTGGCGACATGCTTTGCTGCATAAACTCCCAAGCTGGTATATCTGCTGATTTAAAGGCGTTCTCTGCCTTGCTGGTGAGAGACACATTTACTACCCTGCGGTCACTCCTATCTCTTACCCTTTTCAGTAGACTAGCCTTGACCATGCGGTCGACTATCATGCTGACGCTGTTTGTGCTTCGTTGCAACCGCTGGGCTATGGTAGTTATGCTTACAGGAGGATCATGGTGTTTTACAGTCATCAGCACCAAATACTGCTCCATAGTAAGCCCGTGTTCCCCAACTATTTGGTCAAGACAATTCTTCCCCCAGCTGTAGGTTTGATACACCATCCGCCACAACGTCACACTTAGATTCTCACCTTCAGAATTTCTCACCATGTTTAACTCCTCCGTATTGTATTGACGCGACCATTACCTGCTTGAGTGGCTGCTATTATGATCATTTCTATCGGTTGCAGTAGGTTAACTGGCCTTCTTTCTTTTTACGACCTGACGTTTGACTTGGGCGCCGGAGGGAAAGGTCTTTGCCCATTCCCTATATAAATCAGGTCGTCCGGTGACACTGTTCTTAACGATTTTCGCCATATCCTTTTCCGGATTCAGGTACCCAAGGCACTCGCACTTCACTGTCTCAAGTACACTGGCAAGAGCCCGCTTGTCCTCTTCTGACACCGGTGACAGAATTCTCTGGACAAGTTTCCAGCCCTCCGGAGCTGCCTGTTCAACCGCCTTCTCCGCCTTGCCGGTCAAAGTCACATTTACTACTCTGCGGTCTTTCCTGTTTCTTGTCCTCTTGACCAGACCGGCTTTGACCATCCGGTCAACCAGCATGCTGACGCTGTTTGGGCTGCGTTCCATATAAGATGCCAGGTCACTTGGCCTCAGAGAACCACCGCTGCCCTTCACAGCCGCAAGCAGTGTGAACTGCTCCGTGGTAAGCCCGTAGTCCGCAAATACCGAATCTTCGCACAGAAAAAACGCGTCGCGAACCCGGTGCAGCAGAAGCCATACTCTCAACAATGTATTCTCGGATTCGAACTTAACCGTCATATTCACCTCTTCTCGATTACTTTATCGTGTCTTCGTTCGCTGGGGCAGCTTCTATTATAGTGGCATACATCATTTCAGGCAAGACCGACGCAACTCGGCAACAGCTTTCTCCAGAGCGTCCAGTCACCCATTGGCCGGATCATAACTCATTCAAAACGTGCTGGAAAGAAGAGAACCGATGGGACGCCAGACAGGAGGAGCCTCAGGATGGCACACTGAGGCAATTATTCCAGAGGCATGTTATCTATCAGCCGCGTTTTGCCTATCCTGACGGCCAGGGAAGCCACCGCGGGGCGGTCGAGCAAGTCCAGTTCTTCCAATGTTTCAGTATCAGCAATGCTGACGTAGTCAATCCGGGCCAGGGGTTCTTTCCGGATAAGAGCGGTCATTTGCCGGCGAATCTTTTCAGCGTCCTTTTCCCCACCCTTCCCTAGTTCCCGGGCTAGCGTAAGAGCTTTGAACAATACGGTGGCTGCCTGGCGCTCTTTGGAGCTAAGGTAAATATTGCGACTGCTCATGGCCAGACCATCGCTCTCCCTGACCGTAGGCACAACTACGACTTCCAGGTCCATATTGAGATCAGCTACCATTCTCTTGATGACCACTACCTGCTGGGCATCTTTCTGCCCGAAGTAAGCCCTGGTTGGCTGAACAACGTTGAACAGCTTGGCCACCACGGTGGCAACGCCTCTAAAGTGCCCGGGGCGGGATGCCCCCTCAAGTCGCTCGGTCACTTTCTCCACATCCACCCAGCTACTGAATCCAGGTGGGTACATCTCATCGCCAGAGGGGACAAAGACGATATCTGTTCCCTCTTTCCGCAACAGCTCCAGGTCACGATCAAGGTCCCGGGGGTAAGCGCCAAAATCCTCCCTGGGGCCGAATTGAGCGGGGTTGACGTAAATGCTGACAATGACGGCCGAATTCTCTGCCTTTGCCTTCTTCACCAAAGCCAGATGGCCTTCATGAAGAAAACCCATGGTAGGAACGAAGCCCACTGTGCCCTTGAGCTTCTGCCTTAATGCCCTGATCTCTGATATGGTCTTTACTATGGTCAATTGCCAAACCCTTTTGAAACTCCCTCCCCTGGCGGGAGGGAGTCTAGAGAGAGGGGGATTTCACCCTCACCTTAATCCTCTCCCATCGAGGGAGAGGAACTTTACACGAGACTATGCGACTAACTACACCTGCATACCGCTAACTTCCAGCCTTCAACTGTCTGATAAGGCTCTCATCCATGGTATAGCTTTGTTCGGCAGTGGGGAAGCCATGAGATTTGACCTCAGATATGTAACTGGAGACTGCAGTCTTAATCTCTCCGGCCAACCTGGCATATTGCTTGGCATGCTTGGGCACAAAATCGGTATAAAGGCCCAGAATATCGCTGACTACCTGGACCTGGCCATCACAATCAGGTCCGGCCCCGATGCCAATTGTAGGGATAGCCAGCTCCTGAGTAATCAATTTGGAAAGAGGCGCTGGAGTGCATTCCAGGACGACAGCAAAAGCCCCGGCCTCCTCCAGCATGCGTGCATCGTTGAGCAGTCTCCGGGCTTCCTCGAGCCCCTTACCGCGCACCTTAAACCCTCCCAATTGATGTATGGATTGGGGAGTAAGCCCGATATGCCCCATGACCGGAATGCCACAGCCAACAAGCCGTCTGACTATCTCAGTGACGACCTCGCCCCCCTCTAATTTCACCGCCTGCGCCCCCCCTTCCTGAATAAACCTGGCTGCATTATGTAAAGAATCAGAGATGCTGATATGATAGGTCATAAACGGCATATCGCCTACTACTAAAGCCTTCTTAGCTCCCCTCACCACAGCTTTAGTATGATGAATCATCTCCTCCATAGTAACCGGGATGGTTGACTCATAGCCCAACATCACCATCCCTAAGCTATCCCCGACCAATATCAAAGGCACACCAGCCTCGTCAACCATTTTGGCCGTCACGTAGTCATAAGCGGTAAGCATAGGTACCTTTTCTTTCTTTTGCTTCATCTCTTTTATGTCGGTAATAGTAACTCGCATGGCTTCCTTCCTTTCCTAAAGATTAAAGGTCAAAGATAAAAAATCAAAGTGACAACTCAAAATGCAGAGCTTCTTGAATTTTGCTCTGTATTTTTGCATTTTACATTTTGATCTTTTATTTCCATTTCCCATCTACTGAGAGGAATCACAGGCAAAGGCTCAATGATTCTGTTCTGGTTATCCACACGAACTATGCTGGGAGTCATATTGACTGCCTCATCG
>CAYGWI010000084.1:0-3752 GCA_964353715.1 uncultured Dehalococcoidales bacterium
CGGAAAAGAAAGAAGAATATGCCGATAAGTGGCGCTTTTGCCAGACTACCAACGGCGAGAAAAGGACTGGCGGCTTAACTGAGGCATTGAGAGGCGCTGATGTGCTAATCTCCTATGCCAAGTCAGGGCCTGGAGTAATTACGCCTGAGCAAGTCAAGTTGATGGCAAAGGATGCCATATGTTTCATTTGTGCTAATCCCATACCTGAAATCTGGCCCTGGGAAGCTAAAGAGGCAGGAGCCAGAATTGTAGGCACTGGCAGGTCCGATTTCCCCAACCAGGTGAATAATTCAATGGGGTTTCCCGCTATATTTCGTGGCGTTCTCGACGTTGGGGCGAAGACTATCACCGATGATATGTGCATTGTTGCTGCCCGGTCATTGGCAAGATATGCCGAAGAGCACGGTATGAGTGAAGATAAGATCGTACCGACGATGGGGGAAACGGCAGCTTTTGTTCAGGAGGCAGTGGATGTAGGAATGGAGGCTCAGAAGGAAGGAATTGCCTCGGTAAGAATCAGCCGTCAGGAATTGCGCAAGAAGGTTGAGTTCATGATAAACAGTGCCAAGGCAACTCATGATGCCCTGGTAAAAGCAGGTTGCATCCCTCGAGCGGTGACTGATTAAGAGCACCTACCGGCTTGAAGAAAACACATAGAAAGGGGGGAAAGGCATGGACACGATAAGCCTGGTGAATCTCATACTCTGCGTTATAGTAGTGGTCCTGGGCTGTGTGGGTTACAGGAAAGCCAAGGACAAGTGGCCCCTATACATCGCCATAGCCTTCGGGCTGTTCGGGCTTTCCCACCTGTTGACGCTTCTGGGCTCCAAAGACACCTTGGAGGCTTTCCTAATTACCATCAGGACAATTGCTTACCTACTGGTCATATATACAGTGTACCGAGTGGCCTTCAAGAAATAGCTAGACGCAGAGGACAGCGGTAGGAAGATTGCTCGAAAGCTTCTAAGTCTAGGATGTGCCGCACTCGCCGGCCTGGCCTTTGAGCGTTTCCATGGCATGGGGCAGCGCCGGCAGTATCACTTGAAGGCATTCTCGTACTGCCTTGGGACTTCCTGGCAGGTTGACAATTAGACATCTCCCGCGAGTGCCCACGACTGCTCGACTTAGCATGGCGTGGGGAGTCTTCTTGAGGCTCTCCGCCCTCATTGCCTCGGCAAAACCGGGGACAATTCTATCCACGACGGCCAGGGTCGCCTCCGGGGTAACATCTCTGGGAGTGAGTCCGGTTCCACCTGTGGTGATGACCACATCCAGGTTGTCCTTGTCTGCCCAGTTAACCAGCTTCTCAACAATGAGTTCCTTCTCATCAGGAACCACATCGTAATTTACAATGCGCACATCCATCTTTGAAAGGATTTCGCGAATAGCCTCTCCGCTCTTATCCTGACGCTCTCCTCTTGACCCCTTGTCACTGATGGTCAATATCCCTGCGGTAAACATTTTCTTCACCTATAGTCTTCCGCTGATGAAGATTCGCTCTGCACTATATCTCCAACCAAGATACGGGCTCTATTCTTCATAACTCACCTAGCCCCTCTTATCCTAAGAGGGGGGATCGTGGAATCAAAAGGCGTTGTTCTCTCTGTTCAACACGAAACTCTTCTCTATGAAATCGGCTATTGCCACTGTGTCACCCCATCTGAAAGTTGGCGGCCTACAGCTATCAGCCATCAGAGTGTCCAACGACCCATCGGTGACAATGGCTGAAAGTTCCCCGGGAGAACACAACAGGTCATCCCCGAGTTCTTTTCTGTGCACTTCGATCTTGGGGAGTCTGCTTTTCTTGAATCCTTCCACAAGAATGAGGTCGAATTCAGGGCCAATGATGGGCAGGACTTCGTCAATGCTAAGATCGTGGGCTACATTCTTGATGAGAGCCAGCTTATCAGGCGAGCTAATACATACGGCATCACTGCCCGCTTGAGCAAACTTCCAGGTATCCTTTCCAGGGTGGTCTATTTCCATCCCGGCATGGCAGTGCTTTACGGCAGCGATTTTGTATCCTCTCTTCTTGAACTCGGCAATGAGTTGCTGCATAAGCAGTGTTTTGCCGGATTCCGATTTGCCCACGATGGGCACGATCGGCAATGCTCTCATCTCACCTTGCTCCTCTCCCCAATCCAGCATTTGGACCTCGACCATGTCCCCGGCCTTTACCCCTTTGCTGCTTTCCGGGATAACGGCCAATCCGTTGGCCCTCGCCATGGATGTCAGGATTCCCGAACCCTGGGGACCCGTGAGAGAGGCATGGTATTGACCGCCGCATCTGGTCACCGTCACCCTGGCGAAGACGCGGCGCCCGTCAGTATTGGCAATATCACCCTCGATAGTTGCCCGGATAGTTGGCTTTGCCAGCACTTTCTTACCCATCATCTTCAATATGGCGGGCCGGGCGAATTGTTCAAAGGTAATCATGGAACTGACAGGATTGCCCGGCAGTCCCAAATGAGGCACCTTCCTCTTCTTCCTTCCCATCGCCATCTTAATAATCCCGAAGGCAAGCGGTTTTCCAGGCTTCATACAAACGGTCCAGAAACCAATGTCGCCCTGCCGGGCGAGGACGTCCTTTACTATGTCGTAGTCGCCCTTAGACACACCGCCGGAGGTTATGAGCATATCTGCGTCCAAACCCCGGGCTATTTTCTTGGTTAAAGACTGAACTGAATCTCGGCCTATGCCCAGGATTCTGGGAATTCCACCGTAGCGAGAGACTTCAGCAGCAATGGTATAGGTATTGCTGTCATAAATCTTACCGGGAGCTAACGTCTGGTCAACACTGGTAAGTTCATCCCCTGTAGCCAGAATAGCCACAGTCGGCCGACGGATAACCAGCGCAGTAGAGTGCCCGAGGGATGCCGACACTCCTATCTCTTGAGGGCGCAGCAACGTTCCTTTTTCAAGAATTAGATTTCCCGCGGCGATGTCCTCGCCTCTGGAGCGGATGTTCAATCCCTTCTTTGCCTGGCATAGTATGCCAATCTGCGTCGAATTCCTTCCGGACGATTTGCGGCTAACTTCATTGGTATCCTCAAATTGAACTACGGCATCAGCGCCTGCGGGCAATGGTGCTCCCGTCATGATGCGGATAGCCGTCCCCGGCTTTACCTCTTTTGTGGGCATAGACCCGGCAGCAACCTCTGCGACAACCCTCAAATATGTGGGGGATGATTTTTTAGCACCTCGGGTATCTTTAGCCAGCACGGCATAACCGTCCATGGCGGAATTATCGAGCGGCGGTATATCTATGGTGGAATAGACATCTTCAGCCAGGACCTGTCCCAGGCAGTCCAGAATGGGCTTTCGTTCGGGTTCGAGGACCTCAACATAGCTCAGAACCTTCTTGAGCGCTTCTTCCACAGAGATCATGAGGCAGACTCCCAAGACTGTATTATAGATTATCTTTGTCGTCACACCAACTTCCTTGATAGCCTCCCGCTATGCAGACCAGTGTCCCACGTTCAAATCAATTTGACATTTGGTGGCTTTAGCTCTACTATTTGGTAAAGCAAGGAGGCAAAAATGAAAGAAAAGATAGAAGCAGCCCTGAAACAAGTCAGGCCGATGTTGTTAGCCGATGGAGGGGACGTCCAACTAATAGATGTTAAGGATGGGGTGGTGAAATTGAAGTTGACCGGTGCCTGCGGCGGCTGCCCCATGGCAACCATGACTTTGAAGGGTAGCATCGAGCGGGTGCTCAAGGAAAAAGTGCCTGGAGTCAAGGAGGTAGTGGC
>CAYGWI010000085.1:0-3694 GCA_964353715.1 uncultured Dehalococcoidales bacterium
TCCTCCGGGCGATGGGGTAGTTCAGGGTAACGCAGGTGGCGCCCACAAGCTGGGGTTGATATTCCTCCAGTTCTCGCCTCAGCTTCCTGGGATCGTAGTGGGTCACCAGGAAATCAAGGATCTTGACCTCAATACGCTCTTGATTCAGAACGCCGGCTAGATAACTCAAAGAGAGTGGAGGCAGTGGGCTCTCCTCCAGTGGGTGTGGCGTACTCAGCAACAATACTCGCATATGACTGGCAGCAATCCGCAACCCCACATCCCTGACCTCTCAAAATCGGCGTCATGAGTATAGCTCTTGCCTTGCTCGAAAGCAACCGCATCGGAGGAGTTGGTGGGGGATGTTCAAAAGCTGCCGGATAGGCGATGGTATAATCAGGAAAACACAGCATGCCTTTAGGAGGACGATATGATAATTGATATGCACACTCACCTTTGTGATCGTGATGGTGTGGCCGAGCCTTTCTGGGATGGTTGGGCGGAGATTGCGGCGATGAGAGTTAACATACCGTTGGGAGAAGTGCAAAAACGAGTGCCTGAGCTTTGGGATATTTCCGGCGACATGATGGTCAAGGATATGGACGCTGCCGGGATTGATAAAAGTGTGCTGCTGGCGATTGATTGGGGTCTGTCCCGCCACCTTGGCGACGTCAAGCTAAGTGTTGAGAAGATAAACAGAATCTATGCTGATGCGGTGAAGAAACATCCCGAGCAATTGATTGCTTTTGCCGGTATAGACCCGAGACGGGATAAAGCTCCCGAGTTGGCTGGAAGATTCCTCAAGGAATGGGGTATGAAGGGGATTAAGTTGCATACCGCTGCCGGTTTCTATCCCAACGATAAGGCCTGTTATCCCATTTATGAGAAGGCACTGGAATACGGGGTCCCTGTTCTGCTTCATACAGGCGAGGTGTTGAAGCCGCTTTGTTTCAAGTATTGCCAGCCTATTTATGTACAGGAGGTAGCCATGGACTTTCCTGACCTGCCCATTGTTCTGGCACATACCGGCGGGTGCTGGTACTCAGAAGCAGTGGCAATCTGTAACAACGCGACAAATGTTTACCTCGACCTATCTGTCTGGCAGTCACGGCTCCTGCGCCCTCTGGAGTTCTACAGAGCTTTGAGGACGTTGCTGGACTCGGTCTCATGGCAGAGAGTGCTGTTCGGCAGTGATTACCCGTTTCTGAAGCTACTCATTAGTCAGGAAAGGTGGGTCAAAGCCTTCACTGAAATTCCCGACTCCGTGAAGGAACAGGGAATCGAGTTTACAGACGAAGAAATCGCAGGGGTAATGGGCGGCAACGCCGCCAAGCTCTTAGGACTAACAGGATAGTCTTGTGGGGCGCTAGACGCCCATCCCTCCGCTGATGACGAAGGCGCCACCGCTGACGAAGGAGGCAGCGTCCGAGGCCAACCAGATTACCATTTCAGCCACCTCTTCGGGTTCACCCATTCTTTTCAAAGGGACGCTGCTCTGAATCATTGTATCGGCGTCCTTCTGGGCACGCAGTTCTTCAGTCATGCGTGTTTTGATCCAGCCCGGGCAGACGGCGACTACCCTGATATTGTCCTTGCCGTATTCGGTCGCCGCTGCGTTGGAAATGCCCACGACAGCGTGTTTGCTTCCGCTATAGACGGACAACCTTTCTGCCGTGGCCACACCGGCGATAGAGGCGTTATTTATAATGACTCCGCCACCTTGTTTCTGCATGACCGGTAATTCGTATTTCATGGACAACCAGACGCCCTTGAAGTTGGTGTCCACCAGTTCGTCAAAGAGCTCCTCTGTCGTCCGTACCAAACGGGCCATTATACCCCCTACTCCGGCGTTGTTGAAGGAGATATCCAGGCGGCCATACCTTTTCACGGTCTGGTTCACCATGTTCTCAACCTGTGAGGCAATCCGGACATCGGTCTGGATAAACATCGCTTCGCCACCGGCTTTTCTTATCATCTCCACAGTCTCGTTCCCCTCCTTTTCCCGGCGGGCAGCCACCACCACCCTGGCACCCTGCTCTCCAAATTTGATGGCTGTGGCGCGGCCGATGCCGGAACTCCCGCCGGTTACCAGTGCTACTTTTCCCGCGAACGTGTTCATCGTTGGCCTCCTTTTTGCTCGCTGTAGGAATGTCGGCCCTTGTTCTCTCCTAATGTCAATTGGACAACTTTATCACCCGCAAACGCATGACCGCAATATGAGCAGCGTCTCTCAATTCTGGAGATTGCCACGCTTCGCTCGCAATGACGTCTAACCCGTGTCATTGAGAAGAGGTCACGACCGGGGAGGGACTTTCTCCAGAGATAGGCAAAGCTCTTTTTGCTGCTCAGGGGACGGGAAGAGCTCCCTCAGCAGCATTATTTGCCCTTTGGACTTGAGTTTAGCCAATCCTTCCCGGCATTCGGGCTTGGCAAGGCTGGCGGTCCATTCCCGACAGGCTTTAGGACGCGAGGCATGTATGGTGCAGCGGGCTTTTCCACCCGCATCCCAGGCCAGGAAGATGCAACCTTTCTCTCCATGCTTGAGAAGGTAGCCTTCCTTTATGGGCACCTTCACAGCGTACCTGGAGATGCACTTTGAGCGTGATATTCCCAGGGCCGAGGCAATGTTGCCTATATCTTCGGTGCTAAGCGGAGGTTGATAGCAACTGCAGCATATGCCGCAGCGAAAACAGGGGATGGGAGTCTGTTCCGTTATGGTAATCTCCTGCCCTTCCGCCGTCTTTATGATTGCTTTCTCTACTGACATAATTAGAGTCCGTCAGTAACCCAGACCTATCTTCTTAGTTATCTCGGCTTCGTCGAACAAATGGTGCAACCCTTTGAGGAAGGAAGTTGAACCGTTATCCAACAGCCACTGTCCGAACCTTGCCCCCTCTGCCTCAAGCTCGTCGGTTGTGATTCCGGGCTCGAAAACGAATTTGACATGGCCCTTTTCTCTGGATTGGGCAACGATGAAAACTCTGGCATTGCTCATTCCCCCTCCTTTGCATCACCGCGAAGAAAGTAAATGCAATATCTTGTCGTGAAGCTTCTTGTTAGAGAACAAGAGGTCGCTTGTCTGGGGCTTCCAGGGATTGCCCTGAAAATCACTGACCTTGCCGCCTGCTTCTTGAACTAACAAGACACCGGGGGCGACATCCCAGGGCTCAATCCTGGTGGTGAAGTACGCCTCTCTCTTGCCGGCGGCAACCCAGGCTGTTTCCAGCCCTGCCGAACCCAGCTTGCGAATGTCGGTAACATGGGGATAGACCCGATGCAGAAGCTCGCCGGTTCTTCCCCTGTTCTTGTCTCCACCTTCGCAGTAAAGTATGTAGCTCCGACCGAGGTCCGGTACATCAGATACCTGAATCTTCACCCCGTTTAGATAAGCGCCCTGGCCTTTGCCCGCGAAGTAAAACTCATCAATCGCCGGGGCATAAATCGTCCCCAGTACCAGTTCGTCCCGGTGCATCAAGGCTATACACACGGAAAAGAAAGGATTGAAATTGGCAAAATTGCCCGTGCCATCCAGGGAGTCTACAATCCAGAGCCATTCGGCGTCGCCTTCGAAAAAACCGCTTTCCTCAGTGAGTAGGCTGTGGCGAGGATAATGTCTCTTAATCTGTTCGACAATTAACCTGTCGACTTCTTTATCGTATTTGGTGGCTGCCTCCTTGGCCGTGGTTCGCTCTTCAAGCAAAGCCCAGTCCTGGCG
>CAYGWI010000086.1:0-3687 GCA_964353715.1 uncultured Dehalococcoidales bacterium
GATCATTCTTGTTTCCCACAATTAACATCTTCCGGGGATAACTTCCCGGAGTTACTTGTTTCTCATCTTCTGTTAAAGGTTCTATTCTGGCTTCTCTTAACCCTTGAAGGGCTGCCTCCACCTGACTTGCGGGCTCCAGGGATAGGTCTATTACGATAGCGATGAGGTCGGCACTTCTGAGTACATTTGACAGCAGTACTCTCACTTCCTTGTAACCGATGGGTGGCGTATCCACCAGTTGTATCTGGATATCTTCAAACTTCATCATACCCGGCATAGGGGTTTTGGTCGTGAAGGGATATTCGGCTATCTCGGGGATAGCTTCCGTTACTGCGGCCAGTATTTGGGATTTTCCGGTATTCGCTGGGCCGACCAACATTATCTGTCCCGCCCCCTCCCGATTAATATAGAAGCCTGCTCTGCGGGCTGTGGCTAGCTTGTGTTCTGCCTCCTGGGAGAACTTGGCAATTTTCTGTGTTAGCACGGCACGGAGCCTATCGGTGCCTTTATGGTGGGGCATAATGGCCAGCATTTCTTCCAGAGCCGCAATCTTTTCCTCCGGCTCCCTGGCTGACCTGTATCTCTTCTCAGCCTCGAAATACTGTGGCGGCAGATTAGCTGGCATACAACAATTCTAACATGATGCCCTTTCTACCAAAACATCCCATGCTCTCTGCTTTGCAAAAGGGGACTGTTTAGCTGTGATTCATACCGGTAGACTAACCTTGGTCTTCATGGTGATGAAAAGTTCGTTGGCAAAAATGTTAGCAAGAGAGCTTGACTCAGATAGTGAAGGGAGTATTATGGAAGGTAGAACTTTACCAGTCTCCTTTGCGCGTAACATCTAATTCATGAGCAATATGATTGCTTAAATTGGACCCTCCTTGCTCTTGCAGCATCTACGAGATCACCACATCTTCACTGGAGAATATGGCTCAGGAGAATTCTAAGTCCAATAGCTAGTAGTATAATGCCCCCGAGTGCCTCAGCTCTTTTGCCAATCAGTCTGCCGGCTTTCTTCCCCAATTTGAATCCTATTATCGTAACCACGAAAGCAACTGCACCGATAGTTGGGCTGGCCAGTGCAATATTCACATTCAAGAAGGCAAAAGATAGACCAACGGCTAGTGAATCAATACTCGTTGCTATTGATAACGTAATAAGCAAGAGGCCCCTGGTAATATCGACTTCCTTGCCCTGGTCACGTTCAGAGCGAAGTGATTCCCAGAGCATTCTTCCACTGACAATTGCGAGCATAGCGAAGGCTACCCAATGGTCATAATCCGCAATCAGCTCGACAACGGTTCTCCCAGCCAACCATCCAAGAACAGGCATCAAAACCTGAAATAGCCCGAATGAAAAGGATACGCGTAATAACCGTGGCCAAGAATGGTTTATCTTTGAAATACCACCGCTTAGGGCTACGGCGAAGCAGTCTGCAGATAAACCTAAAGCTATGAGGAAAACGGATAGAAAATCGTTGTTAGACACCAATTAAGTATGGCATCTTATGGGAGAGTTTGAAAGACACAAAAGCATGTCCCTGAACGGGAAAAGAAATAATTCCTTGTACCCTACTAGCGAGGATTTATCTCCGACAGGCTACCTTCAGAACAGGCCGCCGTCCAGGCAAATGACATCTATTTTGTAGCAGGCCTAGTTTTTGGGGTGCGGGGTCCTGGAATTGTCGCTAGAATGCACCTGAGAGGCCCGAAGAAGGGCATCAAACTTGATCCATGTCTAATTTCCCTTGCGGGCGTGCCCATAATCTGAATTCATATGATAGTCTCTGGGGGCTAGTTTTTCCCGCTGTGCACCGTTGATCAGGCCTTGTCTATTCAATGCCAGGATTTGAATAGCCTGTGCCACCACCTCTGCTTAGAGGTCTGCCTAGGGGCTTCCAGGAGTAATAGTCGTTGCTCGAGCAATTCTGCCTTAGCTTTCCAATAGCCGACCTCCTGAGATAATTGCTCTATTCTATTGATAAGGGGTTGGACTTGCTGGCTGTCATCTGATAAGGGCCTAGTGGGCAGGGGTATTTCATCAATAACGTATGAGTCGCCGAATTTGGATGGGACTAGCCTGGCCTTGAGCTTCCCGGACTTGATGTACCGACGGATGGTAACTAGGGAGACTCCTAGAGCCTGAGCAGCCTCTTTTAGTGTGTAACCCGTCATCAGAAATATTGTAGCACCTTAGTCAATACCATTGAAATAGGGCTTATCAGTCTGATCAGGGTTTTGTATGACTATGTTTAAGGAAGGGACTGAGGAACGAGCTGCACAGGAGATTTGCCTGTGTTGTTTTGGGCGGGAGCTATGGAGTCTCAAGATAAAGACGTTACTGTCGAAAACGAGGATATTCGGCTGAAAGAATCGTGCGTGTCCCTTCGGGTCAGGCGCTTTTTTCCAGACTGTTATAGCAGACTGTGCCTGTCTTGCGGTCTACGCTGACCCCGCAAAAAGAACGGCCAGTACCTTGGCTGCAGTGGTACCAGCACACCTGACGAGGTGGGGTTGATTAGAATCGTAATAGGCGGCATCTCCGAGTTTGAGAAAATCGACGCGGTCGCCGACTTGCACTTTGATTTCGCCTTGCAGGACGTAAAGGAATTCCTGCCCAGCGTGGGTAGAGAACTCTTATATCTATGTGGGCACGAGTGTCACCATAGAAGGCTCCATCAGTCGGTTAGCCTTGTCCGGAGCCAGGGATTCGTAGGAATAGCCGTAGAACATGCTTTTGGCCTCTCCGTAGCGGAACACCGGCCGTCGTTCATGCTTGCGGACCACGGTCATAGGCTTGTCTATTCCTGGAGATATGAAGTAGCCCATCCTCATATCCAGCGCTTTGCTCAGCCTGACCAACTGGCCTAATGCAGGGATCAATCTGCTCGATTCTATACGTCTCAGGGTATCTGTATCTAGGCCTGTTCGGCTGCTCAGGTCCTTGACGGTGAGCCCGCGCATTTGCCGAACCCTCCGAATCCGATCGCTCAGAAATTCTTCTTTCTCCTCCACCTTTCTCACGGGGGCGAGGTGAGCCAGGTCGGTGAGAAGATCATCATGCCCCGCCGCCTTCCCCTTAACCGAACTCAATTTGGCAACAGTCTTGCGTTTTGCCTTTTCCTTTTTCATGGTGCCCCTCTTTCTAGATTGGCTTTCCCGAGACGCCAATGTTGCGGGCAATCACAATGCGTAGTATTTCTGAGGTTCCCTCGCCGATCTCGAGAATCCTCTGATCCCGATATAATCTCTCGACTCCATAATCCTTCATCAGCCCGTACCCTCCGTGAAGTTGAACCGCGTGGTGGACACAGCGGCGCATGACTTCGGAACAGAACAACTTTGCCATGGCCGCCTCTTTGATAATGGGACGCCCGTTTTCACGTAGCCAGCAGACTTTGTAGAGCAGATTCCTGGCCAGTTCGAGTTCCAGCGCCATGTCGGCTAGCTTGAAAGCGTTGATCTGAAAGGAACTGATGGGCCGTCCAAATTGAATGCGCGAGTTGGCGTATTGTAGGGCCAACTCGAAAGCTGCCTGAGCTCCACCCAGTCCCATGGCGGCGATGCTGAGGCGTCCGCCATCGAGTGTGGCAAGCATTTGATGGAAGCCGTCGCCCCTCTTTCCCAGAAGGTTTGTCTTGGGAACGACACAGTCATCGAAAAAAAGTTCGCCAGTGCTGGATGC
>CAYGWI010000087.1:0-3563 GCA_964353715.1 uncultured Dehalococcoidales bacterium
AGACATAATCATGGCTCTGACAACAATCAATACAAAGACGCTGCCGTTCATCCCCTTCTCCGTCGATCAGAAGATAACGCTCCCCATGTCTGATTGGACGATGACAGCCGTCACATTCCACGTTTCTTATAGCAATACAACCACGGCGCATTTTAGCTCCTTTCCTGAGATTTCAACCAGGCTCGGGTCTTGCCCTCAATAACGAGACTAAACTCCCCTCTCGGTTCGACAAAATGTTCCCTGGCCTGGCTCACTCTGCTCCTGAAAATCTCTTCGTAAATTTTCGTAAGCTCACGGCACACGGACATTCTTCTATCTCCTAGAATCTCCTCAATATCGGTCAACGCCTCCCTGAGGCGATGTGGCGTCTCAAAAGCCACAATAGTCCTCGGTTCATCGACTATTGAATTCAGAAGCCGTTGCCTCTGTCCTTTACGGCGAGGCAAAAATCCAACGTACACAAATTGGTCGGTCGGCAACCCAGAGATCACCAAGGCAGTGATCACGGCCGAAGGACCAGGAACTGGTACCACAGAAATCCCCCGCTCAATAGCAGCCACGATAAGGTCGTAACCAGGATCGCTTAGGCCGGGCATGCCAGCTTCTGAAACTAGAGCCAAGTCTTCCTTCTCCAGATAACTCAATAGATGATCAAGTTTAGCTCTACTACTATGCTCATGATAACTGGTCAACGGAGTCTCTATATCATACGCATCAAGCAAGCGACGCGTTTTACGTGTATCCTCAGCAGCAATAAGTCCCGCCTCTCTCAAAATGCGTAACGCACGCAGTGAAATGTCCTCCAGATTGCCAATAGCGGTAGCGACGACGTAAAGAATAGGCATGAGCTAGAATTATACTCGATGGCTATAATTTTATCTACAAATATTCTTGACTTTCAACCGTTATGCTTGTATAGTTTGCTGCAATTTCTGTCAAGGTAAAGAAGAATGCCTCACCTCAAATTCAAGGAAATTGAGCGCGCTTACGGATTTGACGAGGTTGCGCTTGTCCCCGGAGACGTGACCATTAATCCTGACCAAACCGAGATAGACTTTGTCGTAAGAGACTACACTCTTTCCATCCCCATCCTGGCCTCAGCTATGGATGCTATCGTCGACACCTCCTTTGCGATTAACTTTGGCAAGCTTGGCGGGCTGGCCGTCCTTAATCTGGAAGGTGTACAAACAAGGTACGAAAACCCCGAGGAGGTCCTGAACCAAATTGCCCGGACCCCTGAGAAAGAGGTTACCTCCCTCCTTCAAAGAGTTTACTCCAAGCCCGTCAAGGAAAAGCTCATCAGCCAACGCATTGGAGCAATAAAGCAGGCTGGGGCTATCTGCGCCGTATCCGTAACTCCAGCCAACACAAAACGGTTCGCACCCATAGCCAAGGATGCCGGGATGGATATACTCGTCGTGCAGTCTACCGTCACCACAGCCCGGCATATCTCTAAGAGCTATCGGGGGCTCATCCTGCCCGAGTTATGCCAGCAAATGGATTTGCCTGTTATAGTGGGTAATTGTTGTACCTATAGCGCAGCACTGGAGCTAATGAGAACAGGCATCGATGCTATCCTCGTGGGAGTAGGCCCCGGAGCTGCTTGTACCACCCGTGAGGTCATCGGCGTCGGAGTTCCCCAGATCACTGCCACTTTGCATTGTGCCGCTGCCAGAGACGCGTATCTCAAAGAGAGTGACAAGTACGTAGCAGTGATAACCGATGGCGGTATTCGCACAGGCGGTGATTTATGTAAAGCGTTGGCCGCCGGCGCCGACGCTGTAATGATCGGCTCGCCTTTAGCTCAAGCGACGGAAGCGCCGGGCAAAGGCTATCACTGGGGCATGTCCCATTCACACCCGGCTCTGCCCAGGGGGACGCGTGTTAAAGTTGGCACTACCGCTTCACTACAGCAGATTCTCTTCGGTCCTACTTCCGTCACCAACGGCACTCAAAACCTGGTTGGTGCTCTACGAACCAGCATGGGAGTATGTAGTGCCCGGACCATCAGAGAAATGCATAAAGTCAAGATGCTTGTCGCCCCGTCCATAAAGACTGAAGGGAAATACTTTCAGGCAACTCAGAATATCCCTTGAGTTCATAGAAACGCAGAAATACAGAACCAGACCCCGAAGCCGCCCAGAATCAAGGCACAAACGCTAAGCACAATCCTCTGCACCTTCTGTGTCCACCATCGCCTTGACTCGAATGTGCCTACGGAGAGGAATTCACTCCACACGAAATCGCTAGGCAAATGCACTACAGCAAGCAAGATAACACCGATAGGCCCGAACTCAGCACCACCGGCTATCAAAACTGCACCCGCGGTCACCCACCATAGGTAAAAAGACGGGTTAGTCCCCGTAATTACAATGCCTGTCAAAAAAGGGCTGGCTGGTAGACCACCCACTGCACCAGGTGTCTCACGAGTGCCTCGAAACATTCGGAAACCCAAATAAAGCAGCATCAAACCACCCACGAGATATATGACTCTTTCCGCCTGTGGAGAGCTCACCAAACGCCCAGATTCAAAATAAACTACAGCCATTACAGCTATGAGGGGTATCTCGATAACAGCATGTCCAGCTCCAATCCAGACGCCAGCATGTTTATCACTGTAGCCCTTAGCTATGGTAGCCGCAGTCATCGGGCCGGGTAACATAACGCCAGTAAGAGAAATCCCCGCCGCCATTAGTAAGAATTGGCTTAGGCTTAGGCTCGTCTCCATAATTAGCTTGGGGCAAGACCAGGTTAAGGTTGGATTTCTTCTTCCTGCTCCTCCTCCTCCTCAACCACACCTCCACCATAATGAGGTAGTACCACGCCCGCTTTGGCGCGGCGACCTCTAGCTCCTCTGGGCAGATCACCAATCATCTTCTTCAGCTCTGCTAATGCCTCAACCGACTGCGTTGAGGGAGCCACTACGCCGTCTACACCAGCCTGCCATAAATTAGTAAGCGTGGTCTTCGTGACTGAAGAAGGCAAAGTCATCATAACCGACTTTTCCAAGAGCTCCACAAATCTTCGACACACAAGCAGGTGCTCCACAGTCATAGAAGAGCCTCCGCCTCCACTACTGACGAATACCCCATCCACTTCAAAGCTATTAATCGCTCTCACGAGACCCTGGTCTAATGAAGGCTCTATCATCAAGAATTTGCCCACTTCTTCTTTGCGCAGGATTGCCGCTGCTCCCTTGATATCAAAGACCACAAAGTCACACCCCAAGCTCGCAAGCTCATCTATTTCTTTTTCGTTCGTACCTTTCACAAATACCCCGACAGGGACATCACCCGCGGCCTTGACCATTTCCTTAACCACCTTGGCATTTGAGCCCTCCCCCAATATCAACCCGGCATCCGCATGGACCTCAGCCACGATTCTGGCTTCCTCGACCTGTGTCCCGGATAGTCTCACAATAAGCAACATTGCGGGGCTTCTTACTTCAGAGACAGCGGCATGAAAACCTATGGGCGCGGATGACGACCTGGAAAGACTCTGCAATTTGTCTACAAATTTACTCATGTTACCCCCAGCCAGCGGTCGGATTCGAACCGACGACC
>CAYGWI010000088.1:0-3545 GCA_964353715.1 uncultured Dehalococcoidales bacterium
CCTGGGGAGTAGAGGGACAATTAGGCATTCTTCCCCATCATGCTCCTTTGATGACTATGCTGCAGCCTGGAGACCTACTCATAAAAAAAGATAATGAAGAGGAGTATCTGGCGATCAGTGGCGGTTTTCTTGAGGTGCGTCCGGACAAGGTAATCATCTTGGCTGATGCTTGCGAACGTGTTGAGGAGATTGATGTTGCCCGGGCTGAGGCTGCCAAGGCACGTGCTGAGGCGACTTTGAAAGAACGACCACCCGAGGTAGACACCGCTGTCGCTGAGGCAGCTTTGCGCCGCTCTCTGGCCAGGTTGAAAGTAGCGGAGAGAAGGCGCCGCAAGCCAAGATAACGATTGGCATTCCTGAAGAGAGAAACGTTTGAAGAACTTTCTTCAGGACAAGCTCAGCCAAGAATCTGTAATAAACCTGTAGTCCCTTTGTTGTTGCTCGGGTCTTCGTCAGACCCGGGAATAACCCGAGGCGTTGCCAACAGTAACGGACTAGCCAAAGCAAGTTAAAGAGCAGCCAATACCCATCTCAAACGGTAGGCTGCGTTACATCCTCTAACTTCAGTGCTCAAAAGAGGACTTGAGGTTGGCTGATGCCGAACAATCAAGGAGTCAAAAAGCACTGTTGAATTTATCGCACCAAAAGTGCCCTTGGTTTTGTCTAAGTCTGGTTTGGCCCACCGAAGGGGATTCGAACTCATCTATCAAGAGCAGGCTGGCGGGCTGAATAAGCTGGCCGGCGCGGTCTTCGGCACTATCACCTTCAGCGATAAGGGCACAGTATGGATAACGACCGGGGTCCTTGCGAAGGGCTCACCATCTACATGAATCGGCAATGGGTGCGCTGACTCGACAACGATTTCACGGCATTGGTAGTACTCTACCTGTGGGTCCTCGAGATGTTTGTGCGCAAGCACCTTCATGGCTTGTTGTGCAAATGTAAAGAAACCGCCTCCCTTGAAAATGCACACATCTAGCTTACCATCGTTCACGCAGGCCTTAGCACCAATCGCTATCATCCCGCCATAGAGTTGGATATTGCTGACGACAATGAACGGCGTACTGGCCTTTATGACTTTCCCGTCCAGATGTAGGCAGGCCTCAGTGCCGTAGAATCGAGAAGCTGACTCGATTGCCGGGAGCACATACGCCCAGGAACCTAAAGCCTTTTTTTCTCTCAGTGGTATGCCCTGGGCAATGGCAGCGTCAAACCCAATACCTGCCCACATCAAGAAGTAGCGGCCGGAGAGCTCGCCCATATCGACGGCGACGGTACGTCCGTCTACGAGCACTTGAGCAGCATTCAGTAAAACCTTTCGATAGTAGTTGGCAGGTAATGGGAGTGCAATTGCTTCTTCCAGAGCTGCAATCATCTTGACTGCCTGGGTGCCAGGAAGCAGGGGATTCAGGGCCGGGATACCCATCTGTAGTGCCCACGAGTTGGTCGTGCCCACAGGAATCACTCCGAGCGCCGCATCGGTGTTCACCAGTCCGTTTGCCACCTCATTTACGGTACCATCGCCGCCGGCGGCAATGACTACCCGGGCACCCCTATCGACGGCATGGCGGGCCAGTTCGGTAGCTTCCAACGGCTTGCTGGTTTCTCGCAAAGTGACGGACCATCCATAGCGGCTTAGAAAGGCAACTACGTCGTCAAGCTCGTGCCTGACGACTACCTGTCCGCCGGAAGGATTGTATATCAACTCAGCTTGCATAGGATTCTCACTTCTGTCTTGTTTTTCCCTGTCCATTGAATCCTATTCTTCGAATCACAACCTGTCAATTCCAAAATAACCTGGCTTTTTCCTCCACTTTTCAGGATACTCTTCATAAGGTATAATATCAATGTGGGGCAGGCAGAGAGCGATGATAGTAAATAAGCTTCTGACACGAAGAGGTTGGCGTGTAGTGGCGCACTCCTTGCTGGCAACGGCCGGGATTGGCCTTGTTTACTTACTTTCCAAGATGGTGATAGGGGATATCCAGCACGGGGACACGTTGGGCAGGTGTATTCTAGGCGCGGGAATCGCCTTCTCGCTGTGGCTAGTGGCATTGGGAAGTATGCTGATAAAGGCCGAACTAACTGACTGGAGATAGTATCGTAGCGGAGCCAGTGGCTCCTCTTGCCCCGGTAGCCTACCCTCATGCGATATCATTTCCTCGCGTAGCTTGTGAACAAGCGACACAACATCTGCTGATGACCCGGACAGTTCCGATCTACTGGGGTCGCAAAATGATATTATCTGGAGGAGAAGGTAATATTCATGCCTAATGTAGCCATTGTGACTGACAGTGTGGCTGACCTGCCCCCTGAGGTCGCTGAGGAGTTCGGGATTGCGGTGGTTCCGCTGGTGGTCCGCTTTGGCACGGACCTGTACCGCGATAGTCTCGATCTGGGTCCTGACCAGTTCTATGAAAGGCTAAGGACCAGCAAGATTTTGCCTGCGACATCTATGCCGCCGCCAGTGGCTTTTGCCGACGTCTACGATAAGCTTGCCGAAAGAACAAACGAGATCGTCGCCATCTGTCTGACCTCTAAGCTCAGCGCTACCTACCAGGTGGCATTGCAGGCCGTAGGTTGATGAAGAAGAAATGTCGGGTAGAGGTCCTGGACTCGGAATGGGCGATTATGGCACAGGGTTTCATAGCAATTGCTGCTGCCAAAGCAGCCCGAGCTGGGGCCAGCCTTGACGAAGTGTTGGATGTGGCCCGTCGCACCATGCGCAGGGTAGATATGCGTGCCGCCCTTGATACTCTTGAATACCTGCAACGCGGCGGACGCATAGGCAAAGCACAGGCCTTTCTTGGTTCGTTACTCAAGGTAAACCCGATCATTGGCCTCAAGGATGGCGAAGTATATCCCATTGCTCGGGAACGCTCTCGAGCTAAGGCAGTAGACTACCTGTGCAACTTTGCCGCAAGCTTTGGCAATGTCGAGGGGTTGGCTGTAGAGTACGCCGCTGACTTGGATGAGGCCAACAAGTTAGTCCAGAGGCTTAGCTCGAAGTATCCTCAGGTTCCTATCTACCTTTCCCGTACAAGCCCTGTTATTGGCACACACACCGGGCCTGGTCTAATTATTGTTAGCGTGCTTGGAGACAAACAATCTGCCACCTAGCGGCGATAGAAAATGCCAGGGAATATGCAGACTAAACTCGACCAAAAATTCCTTTCACCAAGTCCAAGGAGGCGGTATTGCCACGAATAGACCGTAGGCCATCCCTACAGGTGAGGACATGCTACCAGGTATTCTAAGCATAATCATCGGCTATCTTTTGGGCTCTATTCCTACAGCCTATATCGTGGTTCGCAAGAGGAAGGGCATAGATATTCGGAACGTCGGTTCACGTAACATGGGTGCCGCTAATGTTGTGCGCGAAATTGGCATTTATGAAGGCGTTTTTGTCATGCTGATTGATATCGCGAAGGGGGCAGGGGCCATACTCATTGCCCAAGCTCTTGGCATTTCGGAACTGTGGGTCTTTGGAGCTGGTTTTGCGGCTCTGGTGGGACATAATTTCCCTGTGTTCGCAGGTTTCCGGG
>CAYGWI010000089.1:0-3529 GCA_964353715.1 uncultured Dehalococcoidales bacterium
AATGACAAAAGAGAGGCGGCTCAGAATGGCAGCGCTCGTTGCCTTTATTCGTGGCGAAGGCTACAATACAGGGATGCGCGACGTGATTGCTGATGCCTTGAAGGGCCATGACGCCGACTATATTGAAATCCATTTTGAGGAGAGCCAGGCTACTAGCGTTGTGTACAGGGGGCAAAGGCTGGAGGAAATAAGCCGGGCCCGCAGTTCCGGTGGCAATATCCGCGCTTTGGTTCGGGGTAGCTGGGGATTCGTCAGCTTCAATCGCCTGGATGGGCTGAAGGCGAGATTGTCTCTGGCGGTGGAGGAGGCAAAGTTAGCCAGCAGGGGACCTTTTAAGCTTTTCCCCACGGAGCCTGTAGTGGATACAGTGGGGCCGCGATTGAAGAATGATGCCGCGACCGTATCGTTGGCAACCAAGAAAGAGCTTCTGGATAACTACAATGGTATTATGTTAAGTAGCCCCAGAATTCAAAGCACGCGAATTAACTATCATGATGTGAAGAGAAAAACTACCTTCGCTAATTCTGAAGGCAGCTATATAGAGCAGATTAGGACCGACCTTAGTGCACGGTTGACAGCCATAGCTCGTCAGGGTAGCGAGATCCAACAAGCCAAACTAAGCCTGGGCAGCAATGGCGAGTTTTCTGCCGTGGAGGGGCTTCATGAGAAGGCCGGAGGGATAGCCAGCCGTGCTGCTGCCCTTCTCTCAGCTCCTCAGGTAAGGGCTGGAGAGTATACCGTGATTTTGGACCCTATTCTGGCGGGAGTCTTTGCTCATGAAGCCTTCGGGCATTTATCCGAGTCGGATTCTGTATATCAAAATGACAACCTCAGGCAAATCATGACCCTGGGAAAGAGATTCGGCGGCAAGCATCTTAGCATAGTTGACGACCCGTCAATGCCGAATTTGAGGGGAAGTTACAAATACGATGATGAAGGGACGCCGGCGCGGAAGTCGTATCTCATTCGGAAGGGCGTTCTGGAGGGAAGGCTCCATTCAAGGGAGACAGCGGCTAAGATGGAGGAAACGGCTACTGGCAATGCTCGAGCCATCAGTTACCTCTTTCCCCCTATTGTGCGAATGAGCAATACCTTTATCGAGCCGGGCAGCGCTTCATTCGAGGAGATGATCGGAGATATTGAGGAAGGAGTCTATGTCAAGGACCCCTATGGCGGGACGACCAGCCTGGAGATGTTCACCTTCTCCGCTGGAGAAGCTTATATGATTCGCCGGGGGAAAATAGCGGGGTTATTGCGGCCAGTAGTGCTGACAGGCAATGTTTTCACTACTTTGGAGAATATAGATGCCATAGGTGATGATCTGGAGATGAATCAGGGCGGTGGTTGTGGCAAGGCGGGCCAATCCCCGTTGTCTGTCTCTCTCGGGAGCCCACATATCAGGATTCGCAACTGCGTCGTGGGAGGAAGATAGCGAATAAACCGCGAATTCCAAACGAATGACACTGTTTGGGGAGATAAAAGGGCAAGAAATAAAAATGCAAAATGACAAAGCAAAGCTCGAAGAAGTTCTTCGCTCTGCCCGCAGGAAGGCCGAGCAAGCTGAGGTTTTCTCGGCTTCGGCTCGGGCAACGACGGTGCAGTTTGAAGCCAACGAACTAAAGCAGGTTCAGACCAGAGAGAGCAGCAGTATTGCCTTGCGAATCTTCAGGGAAGGTAAAATCGGCTTTGCTGTTGCTAGTGGAGGGGGTGATTGGGGAGCTTTGGTTGATATGGCTGTGGAGACTTCCCAATTTGGCGGGCCGGCCAATTTTCAGTTTCCTTCCTCTCAGGATTATTCGAAAGTGCGGATCTTCGACCCCAAAACAGAGCAAGTAGCTATGGAGAGGATGGTTGAGACAGGAAAAGAGCTTATAGCGAAGGTTAGGGGGCATACTCCTGATATCCTGTGCGATGTTCAAATAACCAAAGGGATAAGCTCCGTCTCGCTGACTAATTCTCAAGGTGGGGAGGGAGGGTATGACAAGAGCTTCTTTGCCCTCAGCCTGGAAGGCATTCTTGTCCGGGATACAGATATGCTCTGGGTGGAAGATAGCGAAATCTCATGTCGCCCCGATCTTGTCGGGATTGACGCACTGGCTGATCGGGTGATATGGCAACTGGAAATGGCTAAGAAAAAGGCTACTGTGTCTACCAAGCTTCTGCCGATAATTTTTACGTCTCATGGAGTAGCTAGCGCTTTGCTGAGCCCTCTAGTGCTGGCGTTTAACGGCAAAACAGTCCTGGAGGGAGCTTCGCCTCTAAAAAATAAGCTAGGGGAGCCGGTTTTTGACAAAAGACTGAGCTTGTGGGATGATGCTACCATAGCTTACGGCGTGGGGAGTTATCCTTTGGATGACGAGGGGGTGCCCAGCCAGCGCCTGCCGCTTGTTGCCAACGGAGTAGTGACGAATTTCCTTTATGATTTGCAGACGGCGGCTTTAGCTGGCACGAAGAGCACCGGTAACGGTAGGCGGGCAGGTAGCGGTTTCCCCGGCCCGGCTATAAGCTCTCTTGTCCTGGGGAAAGGAGAAGTGTCTTTCCAGGCGATGGTCAAAGACATGAAGGAGGGACTAGTTGTGGAGGAAGTTATCGGTGCTGAGCAGGGTAATATTCTGGGTGGTGACTTCGGGGGCAACGTCTTGCTGGGATACAAGGTAGAGAATGGTGAGATAGTGGGGAGAGTCAAGGATACCATGATTGCCGGCAACGTATATCAAGTGTCAAAAGAACTTCTTGCTTTAGGACAGGAAGCAAGATGGGTGGGTGGGACTTTGCAGACTCCGCCTCTGTATTGCTCTGGGGTATCGGTGACGACCAAGGGAAACTAGGATGGATACGAGAGAAATAATAAAGCTTCATAGGCACCCGCGTCCGAGGACTTGTTCTATGCTTGCCTCCTGGCCGGGCATTGGCGACGTTTCCCTGACCGCGGCGAGATATATTGTGGAGAAGCTAAATGCTGCAGAAATAGGGGAGATTGAAGCTGTTAACTTCTTTGAACCGGTGGGTGTCACAGTCAGAGAAAACGTGGTGGAAAGCCCTCGTTTCCCCGAGAGCAAGTTCTATTACTGGCAGTATCCCAAAACGAGTAAAGGCCTGGTGATCTTTATCGGGGAAGAGCAGCCTGCTTTCAAAGGGTACGAGCTCGTCAACTGTGTTTTGGACGTAGCGCAAAGGCTCAAAGTGTCAACGGTATATAGTTGTGCCGCTGCAGTGACACGTATCCACCATAGTGAAGAGATGAAGGTCTGGGGAGCAGCTACAGATCCAGACCTGGTAGATGAGCTAAGCAAACACAACGTGATGCTTAGAGGTAACCTGCGCATCGCCGGGTTGAATGGATTAATACTGGGAATGGCTAAAGAAAGGGGGATGAAGGGGATTTGCCTGCTGGGCGAGGTGCCATCGTATGCCACACAAATAGCAAATCCCAAAGCCTCCCTGGCTGTGCTCGGCATCCTGACCAAAATGCTGGGAATTACACTTGACCTGGCCGAACTTGGCCATCTGGCTGAGCGGGTGGATGAAG
>CAYGWI010000090.1:0-3440 GCA_964353715.1 uncultured Dehalococcoidales bacterium
GTGGAGATAATTCTGCTTGCCGAGGACGTTATCCGCAAGCTCGGTATAAGAAATGCCAAGCTGCAACTGTCGCATGCCGGTCTGGTGAAGGCGTTGCTCAAAGAATTCAAGCTCAGCCCCGCTGATGAAGCTAAGATGACGGCAAGATCCCTGCCCCCACGTTGGTTGCCGCCGACGTCGCTAAGGTCAACCGCATTTTTAAGGTTGGCGGTGCTCAGGCAATTGCCGCACTGGCTTTTGGTACCCAATCAATCCCCAGGGTGGATAAGATTTGCGGTCCCGGGAACATTTTCGTGACCCTGGCGAAGAAAATGGTTTACGGCACGGTGGATATTGATGGTTTTGAAGGTCCCAGCGAGATAGTAATTGTCGCCGACGAGAAAGCCAAGCCCGCCCTTTGTGCTGCGGACCTCCTGGCCCAGGCTGAACACGACCCCCTGGCCTCAGTGGTTTTAATCACCACTTCGGCCGACCTGACTAAGCGAGTAGACAAGGAAATCGAGATACAACTGGGGAAATTAAAGCGGCGCTCTTCTACTAGGAAAGCTATTGATGCAGGGATGCTTGTGCTTGTTGATGACATGTCTCAAGCGGTAGAGTTAGTCAATCTATTCGCTCCTGAGCATCTCTCCATCATGACATCCAATGCCTCAGCTTTAGTCCGCAAAATTCACAATGCCGGCTGTATTTTCGTAGGTGAGAACTCGCCTGTGGTGCTGGGCGATTATGTTGCCGGCCCGAGCCATGTCTTGCCCACCGGAGGCAACGCTCGTTTCGGTTCCCCTCTGGGCGTTGCGGACTTCTTGAAGGCTGCCAATGTCATCGCTCTGGATAAGCCTGCCATGCGAAAACTGAGCCGGGCTGCCGTGGTTATGGCCAAAGCTGAAGGGCTGGATGCCCACGCCCAGGCGATAGAAAGAAGAACGAGGGCGAAATAAAAGATTAAGATGCCAAAAGCAAAAACACAGAGCAAAAGTATTTACATTCTGATTTGTCATTTTGATTTTTTACTCTTGGCTTTTGATTTAGGTTGAGATGGACATAAAGAAACTTATCAGGCCCGAGCTCGTGACTATGAAGGGCTACACTCCCATCGAGCCGACAGAAGTCTTGAGCCAGCAAACCGAATTGCCTGCGGATAAGGTAATAAAACTCGATGGCAATGAGAATCCTTATGGCTGTTCCCCCAAGGTGTACCAAGCCCTGGCCACCTATCCTTATTATCACAATTACCCCGACCCGGAGCAGAGGGAACTGCGGAAGGCTTTGGAAGAATATACCGGCCTGGGACGCCAGCACATTGTCTGCGGCATGGGCAGCGATGAGCTTATTGACCTTATCCTCAGGCTTTTCCTCAAGCCCGGTGACGAGGTTATCAATTGCCCACCCACGTTCGGCATGTATCCCTTTAGCACCGATGTTTGTGGAGGCCGCCTGGTTGATGTACCCCGGACCGAGGATTTTGCCCTTGATATGGCCGGTATAAAGAAGGCCTTGACCAGGAGAACAAAGGTTATTTTTGTCGCCTCGCCCAATAATCCCACTGGCAACACCGCCACCAAGAAGGAAATTGTGGAGCTTGTTGATACTGAAAGAATTGTTGTCGTGGACGAAGCTTATTGTGAATTCGGTAACGTAACCGTCGCCAACTCAGTGCCCTCTTACCCCAACTTGATAGTTTTACGCACCTTCAGCAAATGGGCCGGGCTGGCTGGCTTAAGGATAGGCTACGGCTTTTTCCCCATAGAAATCGCTAATTATCTGATGAAGATTAAGCAGCCCTATAACGCCAATGCCGCAGCCCAGGCTGCGGTGCTAGCTTCCCTGGCCGACATAGACTATCTTCGTCTTAATATTATGAAGATAGTTATGGAACGGGGGAGATTGTTTGGCAAACTGAAGGAACTGGGTTGGTTAAGGCCTTACCCCGCTCAGGCTAATTTCATCCTTTGTTCCCTGAGCTACTCTTCTCCTTGTCATTCTGAGGGAGCAAAGCGACCGAAGAATCTCGCTACGGGTAAACTCCGCGAAGAATCTCGCGCCAAAGACATCTGGCAAGGACTGCGGCGGAGGGGCATATTTGTTCGCTATTTCGATACTCCCAGATTGAGAGACTGCCTGCGAATTAGCGTGGGCCGACCTGAAGATACCGATGCCTTAATTGACGCACTAAAGGAGGTTAAACATGACTGAAAGGAAAGCAAAAGTAACTCGTGAGACTGCCGAAACAAATGTTAAGGTGGAGCTCAACGTTGACGGCAACGGACAATTCCAGATCACCACCGGCATAAGGATGTTCGACCACCTTCTGACTCAGCTGGCCCAACATGGAGTATTTGACATAAAACTCTCAGCCTCGGGTCCCGACCAGCACCATGTAGTCGAAGATGTGGCTATCTCGCTGGGCAAGGCCTTTAAGCAAGCATTGAAAGAAAAACAAGGTATTGTTCGTATGGCACATGCCGTCGTGCCTATGGATGAAGCTCTGGCAGCGGTGGCTGTGGATATCGGGGGCAGGGTTTACAGCACGGTCGAGGCAGACTTCGACGAAGCCACCATAGGCGACCTCGATGCTGATTTAGTCCGCCATTTCCTGGTCTCCCTTGCCTCCGAAGCTAAAATCAATCTCCACGCCAAAGTGCTCAGCGGCATCAACGACCACCACAAAGCCGAAGCTCTATTCAAAGCTCTGGCACGTGCCCTGGACTCAGCCACCCGCATCGACGAAAGACTCATTGGCAGGATTCCCAGCACCAAGGAGATCATCGAGGGGTAGAAGGCAAATGAATGAGCTTCGAATCTTGCTCTGGAACAAGTTTGCTGTTTCTGAACCTGAGAGACATAGAATAGCCTGAGCTAATGGCAAGAAAGGAATAGACAAGCCATTCAGAATACATGGGCAGACTTTTAGGGCCTTATACTGAACAGCAACTCCGCCGTTATGATATTGAAGGTCGTGAGTAAGGTGACTTTCATGAACCGTCGCTTCAAGATGTCCATCGTAGGGCTCTCTGCATTGCTAGGAGCAGTTCTTGTTTTCTCTTGCTTGAATCTCCAGGGATGCTCATTTTTTGGCAATTCGGATGGCATTCCAGTCTATTCCTATAATATAGTCAATACCTACCCCCATGACCCCGATGCTTTCACGCAGGGATTGGTTTTCGAAGATGGCGTTCTATATGAGGGAACGGGGCTTTTGGGGAACTCCACGCTGCGTAGAGTGGAATTGGAAACCGGAGCTGTTTTGCAGATTTATGAACTGCCAGATCAGTTCTTTGGCGAAGGCATAACCATCTATGGAGACAAGATAATCCAGCTGACCTGGCAATCCAACGTTGGGTTTGTCTACGACAAGAACAGTTTTGAGTTACTGCAGCAGTTCAATTATTCGACTGAAGGCTGGGGCATTACGCATAATGGAACGTGCCTAATCATGAGCG
>CAYGWI010000091.1:0-3389 GCA_964353715.1 uncultured Dehalococcoidales bacterium
TGCTCCGGCTCTCGGTAAATTTTGGTGGGCCTGATTGCCTCGTGAGCTTCCTGGGCCCACTTTGTTTTCCTGGCGAAACTCCGTGGCTTTGGCGGGAGATATCTGGCTCCGTATTTCTGGCCGATGAATTCCCTCGCTTCCGTTATGGCCGAAACAGCCACGTGGGTGGAATCGGTGCGCATATAGGTGATAAGTCCCACCGACCCTTCCTCGCCGAGGGGCAAGCCTTCATAGAGTTGCTGTGCAATAGCCATGGTTCGCGAGGCTGTGAAGTGCAGTTTATGCCAGGCCTCTTGTTGCAGGGTGCTGGTGATGAAAGGGGGGGCCGGCTGACGAGCCACCTGTTTAGTCACCACCGTCTTAACTGCATATTCAGCCTTTTCTAAGTCGGCGATGACCCTGTCCGCTTCGTCCTTACTGCCAATGCCCAGCTTGGTGCCATCGGCCAGAGCGAACAACCTGGCTCTAAAAGCTGCCTTCTTGTCTTCAAGCGGAGCCAGCTCGACTTCCATAATCCAGTACTCGTGGGGTGTGAAATCTTGAATCTCTTTCTCGCGGTCCACAATCATTCTTACAGCCACCGATTGGACCCTGCCTGCCGAAAGTCCCCTCTGTACCTTTCGCCACAAAAGCGGACTCAGCTTGTAGCCCACGAGTCTATCCAGGATGCGCCGGGCTTGCTGGGCGTTCACCAGATTCATATCAATAGAGCGGGGACTTCGGAAAGCTTCTTGGACTGCATCCTCGGTTATCTCGTGGAAGACAACGCGATGGATGGGTCTGTCATTCTTGTCCAGCTTGGTTGCCTGTATTAGGTGCCAGGAGATTGCCTCTCCTTCGCGGTCAGGGTCAGTAGCCAGATAGATAGAACGGGCTTTGCCAACTGCCTCTTTGATTTCGCCGATTATCTTTCTCTTCCCCGGGGGAACAACGTACTCGGGAGTGAATCCCTTCTCTATATCTACGCCCAGGCTTCCCTTGGGCAAATCACGTACATGCCCGAGAGACGCCTTGACGGTGTAGCTGCGCCCCAGGATCTTGTTCAAAGTCCTGGCTTTGGCAGGAGACTCGACGATAACTAATTTACTTGCCATGACTTATCCTCTCTCAATCTGACCCCAAAAAGTCACGAGGACCTCTAGGGAACCGTGATGAATCTGCTCTAGACTTAATTGGGTCGCCAGAAGAATAGCAGGATTCTCTCGTGATGGTCTACTTCCTTCGAGTCAGCACGTAGTTCATGTTCCCTACTTGCCTGGCAATACCCTTAAGCTCCAGTATCGCTAGAGTGCTGCTTACTTCTGGCATAGTCAAAGCGCTGTGGCGGCAAATCTCGTCTATATGATTGGGCTCAGAGCTCAATTGGTTCAGTATAGCAGATTCAATCTCACTAGCCGGGGAGAATTCCTTAATCTCGGCTTGCTGCACAACGATGGTCAGGTTCAGTTCCTGGAGAATATCGGCATAATTGCGGACCAACTTAGCTCCTTCTTGAATGAGACGGTTAGTTCCTTGACTGGCCGGGGACAGGATGCTGCCCGGAATAGCGAAAACCTCTCGGTTCTGTTCCACTGCCTGATGAGCGGTGATCAAAGCTCCACTCTTTTCTCCGGCTTCCACTACCAGTACCCCAAGACTCAAGCCACTCATAATGCGATTGCGGAGCGGGAAGTTCTCGGCCTTAGGCTTGACGCCTAACGGATATTCACTGATCAGAGCGCCGTTCTCCATAACAGCTTGAGCCAATTTGGCGTTCTCCGCGGGGTAGACGATATCCAGACCGGAGCCGAACACAGCTGCGGTCTTGCCACCGGCATCCAGGGCAGCCCGATGAGCCACAGAGTCAATTCCTCGAGCTAATCCGCTGATGATTGTGATCTTACTTCTGGCTAAGTCTGCTACAATCTCTTCGGTCACCTGTCTCCCGTAGACGGTGGGACGACGGGTGCCGACTATGGCCAGGCAAGTCTCATCCTCGGCTGGCAGACTACCCCGTACATAAAGAACAGGCGGATAGTCATAGATTTCCTTTAATCTCGAAGGATAAGTAGGGTCCTCACAGATCAATACATTCACCCTGTGGCGTTCCAGTTCTTCCATCTGGGCGTCCAGGGAGATCCTGGGGCGCAGGGTCACCAGAGCATCTATGCTTCGTGAATCCAGTCCCGCTTGTTGTAGCTTGCCCTCGGGAGCCTTCCAGGCACCCTGCAAATTGCCAAAGTACTCTTTTAGCCGGGAAATGCGGACCCGGCCAATCCCGGGTATCCCGGAGAAAGCTACCCAATATTTCAGTTCGTTAGCACTTACCATAGCAACAGCGTTTGTCAAGACTTTCCTGTCATTCTGAGCGAAGCGAAGAATCTAGGTCCTTCGCTATTGCTCGTAGTGACATAATGAATGACGTTATCAAGCCAAGCCTTGGTGGATTTTAGCACAACTCTTTGTGCAAATGAGAGATATTGACACCATGCGGTAGCTATGCTACGCTAAAACAAATTGAGACTCGCTTGACGGGGGGGACTGTCTAATCGGTCACCCCTGCAATGAGTGAAAAGAGAGGGTCTTCATACGCTGTTGTGAGCTATGTGAAGGTTTCCGGGCGTCTAGAGCAAGCCCAAATCAACAGAGAAGACTATCGAATTGATGGGAAAAGGAGGCGAAAATGGACACAGCTACCCCTTTACCAGCTGAACTAGTTGACATTGGGCTGGGTACGTTGGTGGTAATCCTGGGTATTTTTATTGTCGTCGTGGGCATAATAATAGCCGGTGTGGTCTATCGGGAATCGCGCGAGTGGAAGAAGATGGTTCTGCCCATGTTTGATAGGGTCTCCACTGAGACGGCGGCAGAATCTCCTGCAGAACCAAACGGCTTAACGCCGCGAATGGCGGCCTACGGGAAGGAGATATTTGGCCGACTCTTCACTCATATGGACGTCGCTGGCTTGCTAGGCGGCGCCGCTATCGTCATTCTGGGCATACTTGTAGCCTTCGTAGGACTTAGGATTGGAAGTTAGCTTGACGTCCGAGCGCCAACCATTGGCAAGGAGATGCCTCGTCGAGTCTTTGTTCGTATGAATTCCCAGCCTGCTGTGCGACGCTTGCCGTCTCAGGCATACTTGTAGTCCTGATAGGATCTCGTCTCGGTCGTTATCCCTGTACCCAGTGTCCGCTTGGGGCCCGTGATAGGCCACCAGGAGACAATCCAGTAGATTACTGAGCTGACGGGGCGGGCAATCAGCCTGAGGACGAAAATCCCAAACTCTATGACCCAGCGTATCGGGGGGTTGTACAAGAGCCAGGCTACGACTCGACCTACCAACCGAGTAATCCAGGCGAAAGCCTTCAGTATGCTCCGCAGTGGTGGGTTGTACACAAGCCAGGCTGCTG
>CAYGWI010000092.1:0-3375 GCA_964353715.1 uncultured Dehalococcoidales bacterium
GGTGGTCGGGACCAGAATAGCTACCTGTTTATTGTTCATAACCGCCTTAAAGGCAGCACGCAAGGCTATCTCGGTTTTGCCATAGCCCACGTCTCCACAGATGAGCCTGTCCATAGGCTTGGCTTTCTCCATGTCCTCTTTAACCGTCATGATGGCCTCAATCTGGTCCGGTGTTTCCATATAGGGAAATGATGCCTCCAACTCCTGTTGCCACAGCGAATCCGCAGAGAATGCGAAGCCGGGAGCTACCTGTCGACCAGCATAAAGGTCAAGCAGTTCCTGGGCAATTTCCGCCACCGATTCTTTAACTCTGTTCTTGGTCCTTTGCCATTCCGGAGTTCTCAAGCGGCTCAGGTGCGGCGCCTGGTCGCCAGCGCCAATGTAGCGGCTGACGCGGTCTATCCGTTCCGTAGGCACATAGAGCCTGTCACCAGCGGCGTACTCTAAGGCGAGGTATTCTCTCTCCACTCCCTCGGAGGACATCCTCACAAGACCATGGAACCTGGCGATGCCGTGGTCAACATGGACGACATAATCGCCGGGAGCTAACTGGGCCACAAACCATTGGTGAGGTATGGGTCTCTTCTTGACCGGTCTCGGCTGCTTCACAAAGCCAAAGAGCTCGACATCGGTAATAAGGGTCAGTCTGTCATCCAGTAGCCAGCCTCCATCCAGTGAGCCTTGCAGCACGGTGATTGAACCGGGCGGAGGTATTTGCTCTATTTGTGATGCTGGTAGGGTGTGGATCTCCTCTTTCTGGAGAAGTTCCGCCAGACGGTTTGCCTGATGGCTGACTACGACTACGCGCTGTCTTTGTTCCACCATTTGCTTGGCTGCCTTGAGGAACGTGTCCAGTTGGCTGCCATAGCTCTGAGTGCCGGAAAAGGGCAAAGCCTGTCCGTTACTGGTAGCCGAGAGCTGATAGTCAACAGCATTCAGCAGCGCCATACGACGCTTTTCTTCCATCTGCGACCTTAATTCCTCCCAGGTGAGGTAAGGAGAGGGAAAGTCCTCAGACAGCTCGCCTCTTTCCATCTTCGCGTTTCTTAGTTCCTGAGTTTCTTCGTTTAGCCTGGTGACCGCAAGTTCAATGCCTTCAAGGTCATCGAGAACAAGCAGGGCATCACCGTCAAGGTAATCAACGACGCTGCCAATCACTACCCCAGAGCTATCAGCCATTGTTACAGACTCTCTGGTCGGGGTAATAATCAACGAGGATACGGGGCTGGTTGAGCGCTGGCTTTCCGGGTCGAAGCATCTCATGCTTTCTATCTGGTTGCCGAAGAATTCGATACGGATTGGCAACTGGCTGCAAGGAGGAAAGATATCAATGATGCCTCCCCGTTTACCCATCTGCCCGGGCAGGTCGACGACGTCCTCCGCTTCATAGCCCATGCTCTGCCATCGGCGCAGTAGCTCCAGGGGCTCAGCAGCCATGCCCGGCTTCAGAATATGACAAGCCGCCACAAAGTCCCTGCGCGGGGTTGTCTTGCTCACGAGGGCCAGGGCTGAGGTCACTACCAGGGGAGGTTTGTCGTTCCGTTCGCGGAGCGCCAGGGTGGTCAAAACCCTTAGCCTTTCTATCATCTGATAGCTGACTGCCGATAGCTGAGAACTCCCGTAAGGCAGGAGGTCGAGTTCAGGGAGACGATACAACTCGGCGGAAGGGGAACACCAAGTTCGAAGCTGCTCATGAAGCTTTCTGGCAGTCTCAGGTTGAGGCGTAATCACCATTATGGGCAACCTGAGTTCTCCGTAAAGAGCGGCAATGACGTAGGCTTTAGCGGCATCCAGCATTACTGCCCTATGCTCGTCTTTGGCTGTGCACAGTTGACCCACCAACTGTTTGTAGGCAGGCACATCCTTGAGCAGAGACAGCAAACAAGAGAGATTCATGCGTTGTCCTTCGCTGGCCATCAAGATTACTATTATAGTGTCAGACAAAGATGGTTGCGAATTCCCCGGAGGCCACCGGGCTGGTGCGCTCTGAAATCGAGGATTCACTATCGCAGAATCCCCATTAGGATAAGGGGGATTCTAGCAACAGACTTGGAGGTAACTATGCTAATCCTGTAGCTTCTTATTGATCGAATCGACCTTCCCCTTCATGCTCTGGGCCTTGTCTCGCCGGTCGTCAATCTTAACCGTGGTCACTACTCTGGCAACATCTTCCAGAAAGGTCTCTTCGTGCATCTTCCTTACTACTGCCAGAATCCGGTCCAAATCACCTTCAATAATCGTCCCCATCGCAGTTATCTCGTACTTCACTTCCTTTTGCTTTTCGAGAACTTTGATCGCCCGCGCCACGTATCGGCTGACTGAGGGAGTCTTCGTTCCCAACGGGACAACGCTTATCTCAGCTATCGCCATGCTCTCACCTCCTGACACGAATAGTATGTTATGTCAACTCAAAGGGGGCCTTGGCACTACCGGTCGGAGAGCCTGTGCGCTCACTTCTAATCTATCCGCAACGATGAGCCTGCGAGGATTTAAAGGCCTCTTTCGAAGACAAGGTCTTTCTTCTTTACCTTGAATCCGACTTTCTCGTAGAGCCTCATGGCTTCCGTTGGATTGTAATTATCTACGCCCAACGTCGCCCTGGTCATGCCTTTCGCCTTCAACGCCTCGAGGCTGTGCAGTATGAGCCTGGCTCCTATGCCTCTTCGTCTGTGCTTTTTCAAGACCCCTATGGTGAAGATGTCCCCTCTCTGTACATTCTTCTCCAGGTTATATTTTTCATCTATTCCAGCACCAATGTAGCCAACACTCTCACCATCTAGCTCCGCAAAGAAGATCTCCTTCAACTTGTTGTAGTACAGATCGGAGAACAGGAAGTAACGTATCTCCTCTAATGTACCCGGACGGAAGTTGAAGTGCTCCTTGAAAGTCTCATTCGAGAGCCAGGTCCACAGCTTCAAATCCTCTTCCTGATCCTTCCGGAGGATTCTGATGGCTATTTGTCTGTTCTCTCCGATGCCCTGCGGGATGTTTGCCAGCTCCATCTCCATAAAGCTGATCACCCGAACCTGCTCGAAATTCAGCTCCTGGAGAAGCCGTACGTAATCCAGTTCCACGGAATCAACCGATGCCTGTGCGATTGCCATGTCGCGAGCCTTGAGCTCCCTGAGGGCAGTCTTTACAAGCTGGCGCTCGATTCCTCTGCCACGAGATCCAGGAATAACGTCAAGACGAACGAATCCCGTTCTCTCCTCTCTGAGTTTCTCCACGTGGGCGTGCACTACGCCGACCGGCCTCTGCTCAAGCTCCGCGACGAACCTCCCCTCCGGGTCGAAGCTCGGATTCTCCTTCTCCTGCAGAAGCATCTCTTCCGCTGTGATGGCTCTCCAGTCTTCACGGTTCTTGCGGGATTCACTC
>CAYGWI010000093.1:0-3374 GCA_964353715.1 uncultured Dehalococcoidales bacterium
GTCGTTATTGGCAGTCCCCTTGTTGACCTTGCCCATTCCCTTCCTGGCCTTTTCCCATAGCTACAGCCTGGTGCTAGTGGGCATAATATTATGGGGTATGGTCATGGGAATTCAGGAAACGATTATGCGTGCTGCCATCGCTGATTTAACACCTGTGGAGAGGAGAGGGTTCGCCTATGGAGTCTTCAACGCGGCGTACGGAGCATCCTGGTTTTTGGGGAGTGCCCTTATGGGGCTGCTCTATGAGCATTCCATCAACTACTTAGTCCTGTTTGCGGTCGTCATGGAGTTGATTTCGATTCCGTTATTCTTCTTGGTGAGAAGAGAATCTTAGCGTTGCTTCGATGTGAAAAACCAGAGGAAGATTTCCCAAATCTGAACAGGATTCAGAAAGTCGGGCTGTTGACAGCTTGAATTCAGGTAGCTTGAGGATAGGAGCCGAGTATTTTGATGAAAGTGGTCTCTCCCTGCAACTCTCTCATAGCTTCCTGATAGACTTTGCCATCCAGGTGACCCTCGAAATCGGCATAGAAAACGTATTCCCAGGGCTTGGTTCGGCTCGGTCTGGACTCCAGTTTCGTTAGATTTATATTTCTGGTGGCGAAGATACCCAAGATTCTAAAGAGAGAGCCCGGCTTATGTTCAGCAGAAAAAACGAGGGAAGTTTTGTTTCTCTGGGCAGGTTTAGCCTTCTGCTTGGAGATAGCCACGAATCTGGTGTAGTTATTGGCACTCGTCTCAATTTGTGGTGCCAGAATTTCCAGGCCATAAATATTGGCAGCCCTGCTGCTAGCTATGGCAGCGCAGTTCCTTAACTTTCTCTCTTTGATCATTTTGGCACTGCCCGCGGTATCGTAGCTAGGCATAATCTCAACCTTCAACTTGCTTAAGAATTCCTCACATTGAGCCAGCGCTTGGGGATGGGAGTAAATCGTTGTTATACCTGTCAACTTTTCTCCTGGTAAGGCCATCAGAGAGTGGCTTACTTTGAGAACAACTTCGGCAAATATATTAAGGGGATATGCCAATAGCAAGTCGTAGGTCTCATTGATACTGCCGGCTTGAGAATTCTCCAAGGGGACTACCCCGAATTCAACCTTATCCTGCGCTACAAGTTCAAAAACCTCTTTCAACCGAATACACGGCACAAAGTCAATGCTCTTGCCAAAAAAGCTTCGCCCCAGCATCTTCGCTGAAAGCGCCTCTTTCCCCTTGAAAAGCAACCTTGACCATAGTCCTATTGCAGACAGTATAGCTTGAACTTCTTCGAGCTACTACTGCGGCTTGATTAGCCTCTCCAGAAGCGAGGGGAAAATATCATGAAAACGGTAAACAATTCCAGGCGCCCCAGCCACATGCACATAGTCAGTATGACTTTGACGGCGCCGGGAAGCCAGGCATAATTCAAGGCGGGACCCACACCACCCAGACCGGGCCCGACATTTCCCAGAGTAGCAGCTACTGCTGAAACGGCTGTCTCTATATTGAGTCCCAAAAAACCAAGCACTACCGAGGCGACGAGGGCAACGAGAATATAAAGAAACAGGAAAGAGATAATATCTCGGACTATCCCCTCTGGGAGAGGCTTTCGGTTATATTTCAGGGGAATCACGGCGTTTGGGGAAATAGCCTTCCTCATCATTACCATGGTGTGTTTCATCAGGGTTGAGATTCGCACCACCTTTATCCCACCAGCGGTTGACCCACCACAGGCTCCGATGAACATTAAAGCCAGGAGTATCATCCTGGCGCTAGAGTGCCAGGAGCCGAAGTCGGCAGTGACAAAGCCGGTGGTAGTCATGATTGAGATTGCCTGAAACATCTCCTTTCTATATGAGCTAAAGCCTTGCGAAAGTATTAACAAAAGGGTAGCGGCCGCAATAATGATGACGTAAAGCCTGAATTCATCGTCTTTGAGTGCTCCCCAGTTTCTCCGCAGAACATGGTAATGAATTATGAAGCTCATGCCTCCTAGGAACATGAAGACCATAATGATGTATTCAGCCAGGGGACTAGCATAGGCTACAGCGATGTTTGCCGTCGTAGGTGTAAATCCGCCGGTAGAGAGAGTCGAGAAGGAGATGCAAATTGAGTCAAATAATGGAAGTTTGGCCAGGAAATATAGGAGCGCTATCTGAGCGGCGGTAAACCCTGTGTAAATTGTCCAGAGGAGCCTGGCTGTGGTGCTGAATCTAGGGCGAAGCCTTTCGGGCAACGGGCTGGGAAACTCGCGCTCAAAGAGCTGAGAGCCTCCCACCCCTAGTCTGGGCAAGATAGCCACAAAGAGAGCAATCACCCCCATCCCACCCAGCCAATTAGTAAGGCTACGCCATAAGAGAGCGCTTCTCGGTAATTCTTCTACCACCTCCAGTATGGTAGCCCCTGTGGTAGTGAAGCCTGACATGGCCTCAAAGAAGGCATCGATAAAACCCAGCCCCAGAAACATATAAGGGAGCGAACCAAAGAGAGTGACGAGAAGCCAGGTGAGAGCTACTATGGTAAAACCGTCGGCACGCTCTATTTCCCTCGTGGTTCTCAATCCGAATTCAAGGATCAGTCCGATGCCGAGAGTGAGCAGTAGCGCATACAAGTAAACGTGCCAGTTTGCCTCGCCATAGTAGATCGCTGCACATAAGGGGAAAATGTAGGCCAACGCGAAGTACTTCAGGAACGAGCCAGTGACGTGTAGGGTTAATCTTACCCTTTGGCGAACCATTTGTTCATGAAATCGGTCCCCCTTTTGGCAACTTCCCGATTCACAATGAGAGTCAGCCAGTCCTTGGGCCGTATCTCTTTGTCCTCACTCAGATATCTTTCCCCTCTTTGTACCACGAGGACCTTCACGCCGAGCGGGGTTGCTAGCTCAGAAACACTCCGCCCGACACACTTCATGCCCTCTTCAATCTCTATTTCAAAGATGTCTGCCTTCTCGAAAGAAAGAAAGTCCTTCACATAGGGCTGTGAAATCATGCCACGAATATGCCTCGCTGCTACCATGTCCGGATTAACCTGCAAGTTGATTCCAGCTTGCTTGAAGGTCTCCACATGCTCTGCTGCGTCTACAAGGGAAATCACCCTTTTTACCCCCATCTCTTTGGCCATCATACAAATCATTAGATTCTCTGAATCATCGCCAGCGGCGGCCACAAAGGCATGGGCGTTCCTGACTCTCGCCTCTTCGAGCGTGGACTTCTGGCTGGCATCTCCCATTATGGCCACGATTTCAGAGTTCTCTGCTATTGCAGTGCATCTGGCAGGATCCCGGTCTATGACCAGTACTTCATTGCCTTCCTTGGCAAGGAGCTCTGCCAGATTCTTTCCTATATCACTTAAGCCTGCTATTACAATATGCATTGCTTATCTTCGATAGTGAG
>CAYGWI010000094.1:0-3356 GCA_964353715.1 uncultured Dehalococcoidales bacterium
CTCCAGCAACAACTAGATTAGCCGTCTCTTGTTCAAACAGGTCGTAGAACTCCATATCTCTAGGGATGAATGAAAGCTTAGCCAAAGTTCACCTCCGTCAGTACATACCTTCTATCTTCAGGATTCCCTCAGGTCCTTCAGGCATTATAGCACCCTGTAAGAAACTCCCACTGTGCTTTACACCTCTTCATGTGACTCCCCCAACCATTTCTTTAGCCTGTCAGCAATCTCCTTTTCATAGCCCTGGTCGCCGGGGACATAGTATCGCTTCCCTTGAACAGAAGGTGGCAGGTTCTGTTGCTTGACAAAGTGACCAGGGTAATCGTGGGCATATTTGTAGCCCTGCCCGTGTCCCATCCGACGCATCAGGTCAGTTACCGGGTTACGCAAGTGCAGGGGCACGGGCTCATTTCGGCCTTGCTGTATATCCTTTTCGACCCGGGAATAAGCCTGGTATAGTGAGTTGCTTTTGGGTGCGCTGGCCAGATAGACCACAGCTTCAGCTAAAGCAAGATTCCCTTCAGGCAAACCCACAAAGTGCACTGCCTGCTGGGTAGCTACCACTATCACCAGGGCTTGAGGATCAGCCATACCAACATCCTCAGAAGCAAAGCGCATCAGGCGACGGGCGATATACAGAGGGTCCTCACCAGCCTCCAGCATACGTCCCAGCCAATATAAGCCAGCATCGGGGTCGGAGCCGCGTAATGATTTATGCAGCGCCGAAATGAAGTCATAATGCTGGTCACCGCTCTTATCATAGAGCAAGGCACGGTGCTGCAGTGCCTCTTCAATGGCAGACAGGTCTATTGACCGCGAACCATCCTTATCAGGCAGAGTGGCAAACGTCGCCATCTCCAGAGTGTTCAATCCCACCCGAGCATCCCCATTGGACATAGTCACCAGGTGGCTCAGAGCCTCTTCGCTAATGGTAATCCGGAGCTTTCCCAGCCCTCTTTCTTCATCCTTAATGGCCCGCTCCACAATCAGCCTGACATCTTCATCGCCCAGCAGATTCAATCGAAAAACCCGGCTCCGAGAGAGAAGTGGTGAAATAACTTCGAATGACGGATTTTCCGTAGTGGCGCCGATGAAAGTCACCGTACCGTTTTCCACAAAGGGCAATACCGCATCCTGTTGTGCCTTGTTGAAACGGTGAATTTCGTCAACAAAAAGAATAGTCCTCTGTCCCGATGATTTAAGTCTCTTCTTAGCTTCTTCGATAACGCGCCGCAAATCAGCCACCCCGGCACTCACCGCACTAAGAGAACTAAACTGTGCTCTGGTGACGTTGGCGATGATGTGAGCCAGGGTTGTCTTTCCGCTGCCTGGCGGCCCCCAGAATACCATGGAGGGTAGCTGGTCTGCCTCAATGCATTTCCGAAGAACTCGTCCCTCGGCAACAAGGTGCTCCTGGCCTACAAACTCAGCAAACGTCTGCGGTCGCATCCTTGCCGCCAGAGGCATGCTCCGAGGCAGGTCCTTTTCCTCGGGCAGGTCGAAAAGAGGCATCTTGTCCATTATTGTCAATCACGACCTGCTACTTAAATCTTCTCACTTGAAAGCGATAAAGGTTAACCGGCTCGCCGGCCGATATGCCCGCCTTAAGCCGACAAATAGCAATCTGCTCCTCGACGCTATCTACGCCTTCCAGGTCAGGCAGCAAAAGCCCCCTTTTCCAGCCGCTCTCCACGATAACGCCATATTCCTCAGGGTCGAGCTGGTTCACGTCTGTGACTGGCTCAGGCGTAGTAAGGATATCCACGCTATATTCCAGGTCATCAAGCTCAGATGCAGTCACCGGGGGAAAGCGAGGGTCCATGGTAGATGAACTGATGGCATTGGCAATGATTTCTTCAGCCACATCATCCTTAGTCGGCTGAAAAGTGCCGATGCATCCTCTTAGTTGCCCGTGTTTATGAAGGGAAACAAAAACACCCGCTCGCTCCCTCATTTCCGGGCTTAGCTCCCGCGGCTTGGGCATCTTGCCCTTTCGGGCATAGCTTTCCACGGCCTCCTTAGCCAGCTTTACTACAGGATGAAGTTCCTCCTCTGCCATAGAACACCTCCGTCATATCCGGAAATTAAGCTCAGCTCCGCAGAACTTGCACTTCGAACCGTCCAGTCCCACCACTTCGGTATCGTAGCCGATGCGGTGAACGACCATCTTGCCACACGAATAACACATAGTATTCTCGTAATCGTGCCCGGGGACATTGCCCAGGTAGACGAATCTCAGCCCGGCTCCTTTCCCAATCTGGTAAGCCTTCTCTAAAGTGGCTAACGGAGTAGCCGACAGATTGGTGAATTCATGCAGGGGATGAAAACGAGTTACGTGCCAGGGAGTAAGCTCGCCAAGGTTGTCTCGGATCCACGTGGCAATGTTCTTCAGCTGCTCTTCATCGTCGTTCATTGTGGGAATGATATTGGTCACCACCTCCACATGCATATGCCATCTCTCTTTGGCCCGCCTGGTGACGTCCAGAATGCCTCGCCAGTGAGGAATCTTGGCCAGCCGCCGATAGAAGCTGTCAGTGAAGCCTTTGATATCTACCCTCCAGGCATCCAGCCATGGCCCTATGGCATCCAGTGCCTCGGGCGTGGCATAGCCATTGGTCACATAGACAGTGTAGAGATTGTTTTGTTTAGCCAGCCTGGCTGAGTCCAGAGTGTATTCCAGCCAAATCGCCGGCTCATTGTAAGTCCAGGCAATGCCCTGGCAACTGTGGCTCCTGGTTAACTCTATCTCTCTTTCCGGGAGCAATTGCTTGGAATCTCGCGGGATATCCACGCAGGAAATCTCCCAGTTCTGGCATCCCTTGCAGTGGAAATTGCATCCCCAGGTGCCCAAAGAAAAGGCATGGGTACCGGGAAAGAAATGAAACAAGGGTTTCTTCTCAATGTGGTCAGGTGCCATAGAAGACACTTCGGCATAATTCATGGCAAAGATCTTGCCATCTCGATTGACGCGCATACGGCAGACACCGAGCCTACCGGGATTGATAAGGCACCGCCACTGGCAAACGTGGCACCTCACCCTGCCACCAGGGAGCGTCTCACAGAGCATCGCCTCCCTTTCCATCCATCATCATTATACCACCAGAATCACCCCGACATAGCTTCAAGACTGCCTGGCAGTGCTATCGTGAGGACAGGCCTGAAGAGGAAAACCCTAGATACTAATCTCTAAGTCCTAAACAATATCAAAGCACAAATGACCGAACATTTAGGATTCTGAATTTAGTATTTGTTTGGCATTTAGTGCCTAGAATTTGGGGGGTGAGCGGAGCGATTTCGGGATTCGGAATTCAACCCCTGTCGATATACACCTTGCTCAGGTCGGGAATACCCAGGGG
>CAYGWI010000095.1:0-3336 GCA_964353715.1 uncultured Dehalococcoidales bacterium
TGTTCGTCAGGTTAGCACCGAGAAGGCATACGAGTGGCAATCTCATGTGCCTGCCACTGCGAATTTGATATCCTCTCCCTTAACGGGAGAGGATAGAGGTGAGGGTGAAACGAAGCAATTCCACATCGCTGTTATCGACTACGGCTTGAAATACAGCATATTGCGTACCTTGAGCCAGTTGGGCTGCCGGACGACTGCTATCCCGTGCGCTACCTCGGCAGAAGATGTCTTAGCCTTGAATCCCGATGGCATTGTCTTGTCACCCGGCCCAAGCAATCCTGCTCTCCTTGACAACATAACGGACACAGTGAGAAGGCTTGTGGGGCGGAAGCCGATAATGGGCATATGCCTGGGGCATCAGCTCCTAGGCAAAGCTTTAGGAGCCAGGACGTTCAAGCTCAAATTCGGACACCGTGGCGGCAACCATCCGGTGCGGGATCTAGCCACCGGCAGGTTCTATATCACCGCTCAGAACCATGGCTATGCCATAGACGCCGATACCCTGAACGGGGGGCTTGAGGTCAGCCACATAAACCTGAACGATGGCACGGTGGAAGGGCTCCGTCATCAAGACCTACCCATCGTGTCCATCCAGTACCACTCCGAGGCTGCCCCCGGCCCGCTGGACAATATGTACCTGTTTGAGAGATTCCTTGAGATGGTGAGGGACTAGAATGGAAAAGGGGAAACAGATGTCCAAACTATCTAAGGTCCTGGTAATAGGCTCGGGGCCCATAATCATCGGGCAGGCGGCGGAGTTCGATTATTCCGGGACTCAGGCCTGCCGGGCTCTACGGGAAGAGGGCGTGACCACAGTCCTGGTGAACTCGAACCCGGCCACCATCATGACCGACGAGGGCATCGCCGATATTGTCTATATCGAGCCGCTCACTGTGGAAGTCGTGGCTCGCATAATTGAAAGAGAGCGCCCCGATGGCTTATTGCCCACCCTGGGAGGGCAAACAGGGCTTAACATGGCGGTGGAACTAGCTGATGCCGGCATACTCGACAAGTATAACGTGCGGTCTCTGGGCACACCTATAGACACAATAAAGACGGCCGAAGAAAGGTCTTTGTTCAAGCAGCTTCTTCTTGATATTGGCGAGCCTGTGCCCCCAAGCAAGACTGTGAAATCGGTGAAGGAAGCTATGGACCTGATCAAATCAATTGGCTTGCCTCTCATCGTCCGCCCTTCCTACACCCTGGGAGGCACTGGCGGCGGCATCGCCTACACTTCGAAAGAGCTGGAACAGATTGTTACTAATGGCCTGGATTCCAGCATGAGCCATGAGGTCCTGGTGGAGCAATGCGTTCTAGGTTGGAAGGAAATTGAATTTGAAGTCATGCGAGACGCTGCTGACAACTGCATCGCCATTTGCATCATGGAGAACATTGACCCTATGGGTATACATACCGGGGACAGCATCGTGGTTGCCCCCAGCCAGACTCTCAACGATAAAGAGTACCAGATGCTCAGGTCGGCCAGCCTGAGAATAATAAGAGCGCTAAGAATCGAGGGCGGCTGCAATATACAGTTTGCCCTCACTCCACATCCCATAGTTGCCGAAAAATGGGCCCCCGATCAAAAGAGAGTCACGAAAAGCCAATACCACGTAATTGAAGTCAACCCTCGTGTCAGCCGCAGTTCAGCTTTGGCCAGTAAGGCCACCGGCTATCCTATTGCCCGGGTGGCTGCCAAAATAGCCATAGGCAAGAGGCTGGATGAGATACCTAATAGGGTCACAGGCAAAACCCTGGCGTCTTTCGAGCCTGCCATCGACTACTGCGTAGTCAAGATTCCCAGATGGCCCTTTGATAAATTTGCTTTGGGTGACCGAAAACTTGGCAGCCAGATGAAAGCCACCGGCGAGGTAATGGCCATTGCCCGGTGTTTTGAGGCTGCTCTACAAAAGGCAGTGCGCTCCCTGGAATTCAGCAAACGTACCTTGCTCTGGGAAGACCCCGGTTGGAGTAAAGGAGAAGGATTGAGTTCCTATCCCCTTCACCCTAACGACTTAAGGCTGTGGGCGATTATGGCGGCGCTGCGAAGGCAAGCCACGCCTGAAGAGCTTTGCCAACTCACCGGGATAGACCCATGGTTCATGTACAAGTTCCAGAATATTGTGGATATGGAGAGGAAGCTCCTTTCCGAACCGTTGACACCGGAGCTTCTATGGGAGGCGAAAAGGCTGGGCTTTTCCGATGAGCAAGTGGGCACTTTAGCCGATAGGTTGCCTGAGCAGGTAAGACAGGCTCGCCACCAATGGCAAATCCGCCCGGTGTACAAGATGGTGGATACCTGCGCCGCTGAATTCGATGCTCAGACCCCCTACTTCTACAGCACTTATGAAAAAGAGAATGAGGCCGAGCCTTTGGCAGAGAAGAAAGCTGTGGTTATCAGCAGCGGACCCATACGGATTGGGCAGGGAATTGAGTTTGACTATTGCTGCGTCCACTCAGCCTGGGCACTTCAAGAGATAGGAATAAAGAGCATCCTGATCAATTCTAATCCTGAGACAGTGTCCACCGATTTTGACACCAGTACTCGTCTCTATTTCGAACCGCTGGACGAGGAAAGCATCCGAAACGTACTTGAGAATGAGAGTGACAACGGTTCTGCTCCGCCTTCCATCGTCCAGCTTGGTGGACAGACACCTATTAATCTGGTCGGGGTCTTAGCTCACAACAATTTGCCCATACTTGGCTCCAGTGCTGATGCTATAGACATTGCTGAAGACCGCCGGCGCTTTGAAGATTTCCTGGACAGATTGGGGATTCCCCAGCCGCCGGGGGCTGGAGTAACCTCTGCTGAAGAGGCAGTAAACGTAGCCAAGACACTAGGTTATCCGGTATTAGTACGCCCCAGCTATGTTCTGGGGGGCCGGGCTATGGAAATCGTGTACAACGAACCTGAGTTGGTCCGCTACCTGACATTAGCCCTGGAAATGGATAGCCAGCATCCTGTGCTTGTTGACAAATATTTCCACGGTATAGAAGTCGAGGTAGATGCCATTTGCGACGGGGAAAGGGTCCTCATTCCCGGCGTTATGGAGCATATTGAGAGAGCCGGCGTACATAGCGGTGACGCTTTGTCTATCTATCCGGGAATTAACCTTACTCAAGACGAAGTGAACGCCATGGTGGACTACACCCTTAGAATCGGACCGGCCCTGGGGATCAAAGGGTTGATGAACGTCCAGATGGTGATCATGAGGGAAAATGGTCGCTCAACGGTCTATGTTTTTGAGGTAAACCCCCGCGCCAGCCGCACCGTGCCTTTCATCTCCAAGGTAACCGGCGTGCCCATGGTAAGAATTGCCACCAAGGTCATGGCCG
>CAYGWI010000096.1:0-3271 GCA_964353715.1 uncultured Dehalococcoidales bacterium
CGAATACCTTTGCTGTGACCGTGACAGTGATCACCGCATCCGGAGCCGTCCAATTAATAACGGAACCTCCACCTTCAATCTCGCCGCCTGTGCACGACCATTCGTAAGTCAGGTTGCCGCTGGTGTTTGAAGAAGCGACGCATTCGATACTGTAGTTTTGTGCCTTCCCGACCTTGTACCCCTCGGCACTCTCCTTCAAATATTTGTGGTCGGCAGTAACAATCAGGTCCTCAATTCTTGGCGGAGGACCAACCGATGCAATCAGACTTATCGATGCTGTGTCCTGCCCACCCTGGCCGCCCGTAACGTTAACTGTGATGTCATACATACCAACTTCTTCAGGAGCAACCCAGTCGACGACCGCACCCGTGCCGTCGATAGTCCCCCCGCTGGTTGACCACTCATAGCTCAAATCGGAGCCTGAAGCAATACAGGTCAGCCCGATGCTGCCCAGAGGGGCAATCCATTCCACCTCAGCCTCCAGACTGGTGATAGACAACCCCGTGCAAGATGAGGTCAAGAGCAACACCACTGCCGCCACAATTACCAAGCATCTTCCTGTTTTCATGTGTGTTCCTATCTTTAAATCTCCTCCATTCAAGTTTATGGTCAGAGCATCAACCAATATATTACCACTTTTCTCTTGAAAATGTTGACAGTGGCGATGCGAGGCAGGACAGTACCGAACCAGTCTCGATGACGGTGACGCGGGATTGCCACATGTCTCTAATGCGCTCGCAACGACCAGGGAAAAAGTGCCTGGAATGATGGCAGTAAGGTTGTCAACCCGGGAAATGCCTGCTATAGATTGATGCACAGGCCGCCATTGAGTTGGCAAGAGGATTCATACTGGCGGCGGTCTTTGCTTAGCGCGGTGATCCGGATCGACATCTCTGGGGATTTCTCACTATGCAGTTGAAATCACCCTTATTTCGTCTCCCACCCCAATGCCCAAAAAATCGCAAGCGCTCCCGTCCCTTAGTGATATCTCGAGATATCCACTGCTACCTACGACAGCCATTACCCCTTCTTTTTGCGCGTAATAGTCGCTGATACCCTGGATGTGTTGCCCGGCTACCTCAATCACGACGTTTTTCCCGGGCAGATTGTTACTCCTGATATTTGCAATCAGGTTGCCAAAGCGATCTATGTGTAAGAATTGGCCAACCAGATTACCATCCGGGTCTAGCGACGGCTTCGGTATGGGAAGCACGTGCAGGGAGCTGATCTTCTCCCCAAACTCATATAGGGAAATACCCAGAGAAAGGCCGGCAGCCACCGGGGCAAAAATGTCTCTTGCATGGAAGGTAGGGCTGACTGGATGACGCCAGAAGCGAGGGTCGGTAATAGCTGCAGCTTCAAGACCCGTCTTAAACACTATCTCGGTGAGACCATGGGTCTGTTCAATCACCGAGCGACTTTCTACAGAAAACAAATCATCAATCACGTAGCTCAGAATGCCGTTGTCCGGGGCGACAAAGATAGCCGAAGGTGTTTTCAATATTATTCCCCGGCGCTCACTTCCTACGCCGGGGTCAACAATAGCCACGTGAACCGTCTGCTTGGGGAAGTAACGATAGGCAGCATTGAGTATGAAAGCAGCCTGAAGTATGTCCTGGGGTTTGATAGAATGGCTGATATCCACGATGCGGGCTTCGGGGTTGATGTTCAAGATAGCGCCTTTCACAGCAGCAACGTAGGCATCATCATACCCAAAGTCGGTAGTCAGGGTTATTATGGGACTCATCAATCGATACTAAGGGCGCGCAGCAATTAGAGTGGCAAGAACTACAAGCACGACAACCAGAATTATGGTCAGCCTGAAAAGTGTGCTTTCTATCCCTCGCCGAGTACGATATACCGAGTCGGCTTGCCCGAAGATACCCCCTATGCCTCCACCGCGTAACTGGAATAGCACACTGGCAATCAAGGCTGCTGAAACAAGTATCTGGGCGACTAATAGATAAGTAGGCAATTCATTAACCTCCTAGCTCCTGCATAATAATCTCCCTTGCCATGCCCGGATTAGCTCTTCCTCTGGTAGCTTTCATTACCTGCCCTACGATAAATGTCAAAGCCTGCTGCTTACCGGACGCATAGTCTGCTACTGCCCCGGCATTATTAGCCATCACCTGCTTCACCACTTCCCTTATTTCGCCAGTATCACTAATCTGGCTGAGTTTCCTTTCTGTGACAATTTCGCTGGCTTCCTTCCCAGTCTGAAACATCTCCTCAAGCACTGCTTTGGCCGTCGGTCCGCTTATAGTGCCATTATCTACCAAATTCAACATTTCCGCTAGATGTCTCGGCCTTATCTTAGCATTTTCAACCTCAGTATTGGTAGCGTTAAGCAACCGGCTGAAATCCCCCAGAAGCCAGTTACTAACCATCTTCGCCTTGCCAGAATCCATCAGCTTAATGCAGCCTTCAAAATAGTCTGCCATCCCTCTGGAGCCAGTCAGGATATTAGCATCGTAAAGGGACAGACCATATTGGTTCATAAACCGGTCTCTACGGGCCTCAGGTAATTCGGGGAGTCTGGCTCTGATTTCCTCTATCCAGGAGCGGTCCAAAACCAGCGGAGACAGGTCGGGTTCGGGGAAGTATCGGTAATCCTCGGCGTATTCCTTAGTTCTCTGGAGCACCGTCATACCACTTTCCTCCATCCAACCTCTGGTTTCCTGTACCAGCTCTCCACCCTCCTCAAGCAACTTTCCTTGTCGTTTCGATTCATATTCCATGGCCTGGCAGACCGCTTTGAAGCTGTTCATGTTTTTTACTTCCACCTTGGGCAAGAGCTTCCTGCTATTTGCCGGGCGTACGCTTATATTGGCATCGCACCTGAAGCTTCCCTCCTCCATATTGGCGGTAGACACCCCCAGATAACGTAAGACATTGTGTAACATGATGAGATAGTCACGAGCCTCTCCGGGGGAACTTATCTCGGGCTCGCTAACAATCTCCATCAAAGGCACGCCGGAGCGATTCACGTCTATCAGGCTGTAGTCCCCTCTGTGCGACAACTTGGCAGCATCTTCTTCAAGGTGCACCCTGGTGATGTTGATTCTTTTCTTCCTACCATCGCTATCAACACTCAGCCAGCCTCCCTTTCCAACGGGAGCATCATACTGGGAAATCTGGTAACCCTTCATCAGGTCAGGGTAGAAGTAGTTCTTGCGGTCGAACCTGGTATATTCAGGGATGGTGCAGTTCAGAGCCAGGGCAGTCATCACCGTATATTCTATTGCCTTTTCGTTGATGACAGGGAGGA
>CAYGWI010000097.1:0-3144 GCA_964353715.1 uncultured Dehalococcoidales bacterium
ACCCCCGCAGCGCTGACCAACAGGTGCGTGGTGTAATTCTATTGCCTAACGGACTCGGGAAGAAGACGCGTGTGCTCGTCTTTACCCAGGGTGAGGGGGTAAGGTTGGCTCAAGAAGCAGGTGCTGACTATGCAGGAACAGAAGAGCTCATCAAGCAGATTGAGGGTGGCTGGGTCGAGTTTGACGTATCTATAGCTACTCCTGACGTGATGCCCAAAGTGGCCAAGCTCGGCAAGATTCTGGGGCGGAAAGGCCTGATGCCCAATCCCAAGTCCGGCACTGTGGTACAGGCTCAAGACCTGGGTCGGGTCATAAGCGAAGCTCGCAAGGGAAGGGCCGAATTCCGTCTGGATAGGACAGCTATTATCCACTTGCCTATTGGCAAGGTCAGTTTCGAGAAGGACAAGCTCCTGGAGAATTTGGCAGCAGTGATCGAAGCTATTGTTAAAGCTAAGCCCAGTGGGTCTAAAGGGCAATACATTAAGAGTGCGTTTCTGACCACCGCCATGGGGCTGGGATTCAAACTGGATATTTCGTCTCTGCTTGCCGCGTCAGGTGTCTCGAGCCGGTAACCTGGCCTCAGACTGGCAAGTCCCACAAGCAATGTACTGAAGGGAGCTGTCGTATTGATGCCTGTACCTCTCGGCAGTGGCACAAATAATACTCGTCATATCGATTTGAATCCAAACAAGACTGCACAAATGAAAGTCCTGATCGTCTATGTCTCAGTGCACCACGGCAATACTGAAAAAGTCGCCAAGGCTATGGCAAATGTCCTCGATGCCGACTTGATACAGGTGAGAGAAGCGGATGCCACTATGCTTGAGCAGTATGACATGATCGGTTTTGGCTCAGGGATCTATTTTGGCAAACATCACGAGAGCCTTTTGGATTTTGTGGATAAGGTGCCCTTGCTCAGAAACAAGAAGGCGTTCACTTTTTCCACAAGTGGACTAAGGAAAATACCGCTTGTCCACGATTTTGATAGGCCACTGAGGAAGAAGCTGCAACGGAAAGGCTTCGGTATTATCGCCGAATTCTCTTGTCGGGGACTTGATACCTACAGGGCAACCAGCCTTGTCGGTGGAATAAACAGGGGCAGGCCCAATGCCGGGGACTTGAAACAAGCCGAAGATTTCGCCAGAAGCCTCAAGAATGCGGGGCAGTCATATCTCAACTCGACATTGATGTAACTAACGACTCACCAGCCGTTTCCCCAGTTCTTCAGCTTCCTGCATCAATGCCTTATTTTCTGCAATCTCACCGGCCTTCATGGCACTGCCGTACACCATACCAACGATCTTCGATCCTGCGTAACGGAAAGCATCTTGAAACGTCCGCAGGGCATTCACACACCCGGATTTGACCGGATCAACATCCCCGTAGCTCATTGCGATGGCGATTCGTTTGCCCACAAAAGGATTCTCTGAATAAGCAGTGAGTGCGTAGCAGCGATCCATAAATATCTTTGTCTGAGCGGACATGGTAAACCAATAGACCGGGCTGGCAATTACCCAGGCGTCTGCCTTTACTAACTTGGGGTATATATCTTGCATGTCGTCTTTGATCGCACACCCTTTGCTATCGGTCTTCTGACAGGTATCACAACCCCGGCAGGGACTGATCTTCAGGCCGTGGAGGAACACCGTCTCCACCTCTGCGCCAGCGGATTTTGCTCCGCGTGCAATCCGCGCTGCCAACGTAGAGCTGTTCCCCTTCTTCCTCGGACTGCCTAAAATGACCAGTACTTGCTTAGTCTTTGCTTTCTTTTCCAATGTTCTTGCCTCCTAAATTATTTTCGGGAAACTATTCCCAACTCCTGACAGCAATTCTCGTTCCTGCGGCTGCCGTTTTGAGTATTCTGGCATCGCCGATGACTTTGCCGAATACAGCGACCGGACTCGCCGGGCGAATCTCATCTGTCTGACTCGCAGGGGTGGGGCCGAAGAAGATGCAGAACGCATTGCCGTCAGGCCAGTAACCTAGGTCGCCTATGTTTACGACTTCTTGTCCGGCCTCCAACTGAAGGCTGAGAGGGATCGAGAAGTACATTTCGTCTCCCCAGAGATTGACACGGCCTTTGATGGGCAATGCTTCCCAGATTGCCTGAGCCGTCTCGGTATTGTTTAGCTCAGCCTCTGCTTCAATCGCTTCCGCTGTTATCCGAATCTTGTTTCTCATGTCTGCCAATCGCTTGCAGGCCGATGGCCGGGCCTGTGCGAGATTGTATCGCCGGAAAGAACGAGCTAACAATCTCAGTCTATCTTTTTGAACATCTTGCCCTTGGTTCCACACACGGGGCAGCTATCGGGCGGTTCCTTTTCCGAGGTATAGCCGCAGACGGGACATACATAATAAGCATAGGTCTCTTTGCCAGTGCCGAAATTGTCAAGAAGCTTCTGGTAGAGCTGTGCATGAATCTTTTCTACCTCATTGGCATAACGAAATGACCGTTCTGCCTCTTTGTTTCCTTCAGATTTGGCAGCCTCCAGCATCTTGGGGTACATGTCCTTGAACTCATGCGTCTCACCTGCTACAGCTTCCAGCAAGTTCTCTTTGGTATTCTTGATTCCCTTGAGCGCTTTGAGATGATTATGGGCATGAACAGTCTCAGCTTCGGCAGCGGCTCTAAATAGCTTCGCCGCCTGCGGATACCCTTCCTTGTCAGCGGCAGCAGAAAAGGCAAGATACTTGCGATTTGCCTGAGATTCTCCGGCAAAGGCGTCTCTCAAGTTTTGTTCAGTCTTCAGCATAGCGAATTCTCCTCCTCTCGATACCAGGCCCTGTTGGATCGGGTGAACTGGCTTATTATACTATCGGCAACGAGCAGCCGCCAATTTTCAGCCGGGATAGGCCGGGGTAGTAAGACCACTTGTCTGCGGATAGTGAAATATCTGCAGGATTGCGCCTCGCCTTGTGCTTTTTGTCAAGACTGAGGTACCATTCTACTTGAGTATTTTACGTGCCATACTTAAATATGAACCTGGAGTCAATTTCTTAGAGGTGTTGAAAAATGTAGTTGCCAATCTATTAGGCTCGCCCCTCTGTCATTGCGAGGAGCGAAGCGACGAAGCAATCTCCGCGGGGGGGCAATGACAAACTGTATCTGAGGGTGAAGTGGTTCCGAAATACTCGAAATTGAAC
>CAYGWI010000098.1:0-3113 GCA_964353715.1 uncultured Dehalococcoidales bacterium
AAGCTATAGGCATTGGTGGCGGCGGCTCCAATGCCATTACTCGTATGGTCCGCGAAGGCATCAAGGGCGTTGACTTTGTCGCCATGAATACTGATGGACAAGCCCTGGCTCTGGCCGAGGCTCCCACCAGAATTCAACTGGGTGAAAAATTGACCAGGGGTTTGGGGGCCGGTGGTGATCATAGAGTCGGGGGCAAGGCAGCACAAGAAAGCCTCGACATAATTGAAGAAGTCGTTGCTGGTGCCGATATGGTGTTCATTGCCGCTGGCATGGGCGGTGGCACAGGCACGGGTGGCATCCCCGTAGTGGCTGAGATAGCCAAAAAGAGTGGTGCCCTCACCATTGCAGTGGTTACCAAACCCTTCACTTTCGAGGGGATGCACAGAAGAGAAGTAGCCGAGGAAGGACTAGTCGAGCTGACCAACAAGGTCGATACACTTATCATCATACCTAATGACCGCCTTCTTCAGCTTTGTGATGCCAAGACGACCGTGGACAACGCCTTCAGGCTGGCCGACGATGCCCTGCGTTTGGGGGTGCAGGCTATCTCCGAAGTGGTTACGGTCCCGGGACTGATCAACCTGGACTTCGCTGATATCAAATCGGTAATGAAAGATGCCGGCCCGGCCTGGATGTCTGTGGGCAGAGCCAGCGGGCAAAATCGCGCTGCCGAAGCGGCTAAGGCTGCTATGGCCAGCCCGTTGCTCGACGTATCCATAAGCGGAGCTACAGGGGTGCTATTCAATGTTACCGGTGGCCCCAGTCTCACCCTGTTTGAGTGCAATGAGGCTGCTCAAGTAATTGGCCAAGCGGTGGATCCCGATGCCAACATAATCTTTGGCGTGGTCTTTGACCCCAAGATGGATAGTGACCTTCGAATCACTGTCATCGCCACCGGCTTCGCCAAGTCGACTAGCGGAGGAGTACGCAGCTCTGAGGAGCTTCGTCGCTTAATAAAAGGCGGTAGCGATGCTCTGGACATGCCCTCTTTCCTGCGGCGCACCCCCCGTTTTCCAGTTTCCCGCACGGAGAGCAAGTCTCAAGCTCCCGCATCGGTTACCCCCCAGCCAACTAAATTCTCTCGACAGTAGACCTAATCCTCATATAAGGGGAAAGAGGCAGCTTCCGCTGCCTCTTTCCCCTGCATCACTGTGATGAATCCCCCGGTACTCAGAGTACTGTGTGCTGGGTTGCATTATTCTTGTGATTGTGCCATAATACAAGTGGCCTTTAAATCAGCCCAGTGAGGCTGGTAAGGGGAAACATGCTTAAGCAGGCCTCAATACAAGCATCAAGTGAGACCTCTTGCCAGTTTGAAGGCAGGAGGTTTTTTGATGCCTGAAAAGACTCTCTTGACCTCAAGGGAGATGGAGCGTGCGCTGGCTCGTATTGCCCACGAGATTGTAGAAAAGAACAAGGGTGCGGAGGACGTTGTGCTCGTAGGTATGCGGACTCGGGGAGTGCCTTTGGCCAAGCGCATAGCTGAGCTAATCGAGGGCTTCGAAGGAATCCCGATTCCTGTGGGCGCCTTGGACATTAGCCTTCATCGCGACGATATTTCACCTTCGGACCTGGAGTCAGCAAACCCCAGCCTCACTGATATCCCCATCAGTATCACCAACAGGCGGGTAATCCTGGTTGATGATGTTCTCTATACTGGACGAAGCATCCGTGCTGCTATGGATGCCCTGATGGACCTGGGACGTCCGAGAACCATTCAATTAGCCGTACTTATCGACCGTGGCCATCGGGAGCTTCCCATTCGGGCCGACTATGTGGGCAAGAATATACCAAGCTCTAAAGACGAGGAGATACAAGTTGAACTCCAGGAGGTTGACGGCGTAGACAAAGTGGTGATCGAGAGCCTAACAAACAAGCAGCTAATAACGGGGAATTGAGGGGGTACAAAGTCATGAGCCTAACGAACAGAAGCCTGGTGACGATAGACGGTTTGTCTGACGGGGAGTTCGAAGCGCTGTTCTCCTTAGCGGACGAAATGGCGGACTCCACAAAGGATCAGGCCGGACTATGCCATGGCAAGATCATGGCCAGCTTGTTTTTTGAGCCAAGCACCCGGACGAGGCTGTCTTTTGAAGCTGCGATGCACAGGCTCGGAGGTCGTGTCATAAGCGCTGTCGACATTGGCGCCACTTCTCTGGCTAAAGGCGAAAGCATCGCTGATATGGCAAGGGTGGTTGGGAGCTATGCCGATGTAATTGTCATCAGGCATCCGTGGGAAGGAGCAGCCAGGGTGGTCGCCGATTACGCTGGCGTTCCTGTGATAAACGCCGGTGACGGGAGTCACGAACATCCCACCCAGACTTTGTGCGACCTCTACACCATCAGAAAAGAAAGGCGAACCATCAGGGGACTCAGGATTGCTCTGTGGGGAGACTTGAAACACGGGCGGACTGTACATTCTCTGATCTACGCATTAGCCAGGTTTGGTGCCACCATTCTTTTCTGTCCCGGCCCCGGCCTTGAGATGCCCGAGCACGTCCTGAGGAGGCTGGTCACGGAATACAAAGGTGAATTCAAGAAGTGCAGGAACCTGAACCAGGACCCGGACAAGAAACCATTCCCCATCGATGCCATTTACTTGACTCCCAGCAGCCCACATCAACTTGCCATGTTACCTGACATAAGTGTCGGAGTGGAACTGAAGGCAGGAGTTGATGCCCTTTACGTCACCAGACTTCAAAAGGAAAGACAGGCGCCCACAGCCGAGGTGCAAGATCTGAAAAAAGGCTACCCCGTCGTAGACAAAAAACTCCTGAAAGCACAGGGGTTTGAGAAAACACTGGTTATGCATCCGCTACCCCGTGTCGACGAGCTGACCCATGAAATGGATGCCGACCCCCGGAGCATGTATTTCAAACAGGCGGCATACGGGATGCCCGTAAGGATGGCGCTGCTGGCCCTCTTATTGGGTGCCAGGGAAGTCGCAATTCCTGAAGAAGAGGATTCACTTATCCGGAAGATTGGTTATCCCGTTTACAAGCGCGATTCCGGAGTCAAGTGCCCTAATACAAACTGTGTCTCAAACCAAGAAACGGAGGTAAGGTACATAAAACCTGAGTTCAGAATAGTAAGTCGCCAGCCTCTAATGTTGA
>CAYGWI010000099.1:0-3049 GCA_964353715.1 uncultured Dehalococcoidales bacterium
TCTTTGAGTCGCTCTTCAAAGTAATGTCGGTTGAATAGCCCGGTAAGCGTATCAATACGGGACTTCTGTTCCAGCCGGGCATAGAGCTGAGCATTCTCGATCGGCGCGGCAATCTGCGAAGCTACCCTTTGCAGAAGTTGTATTTGACTGCGACTGTAGACGTTGGGTTGACGACTGGCCAGGATCAGGGTCCCGATAGCATGGTCTGCCACAGTGAGCGGCAGATAAACAACAGAACGAATTCCTTGCTCCAGGTGAGTCTCCGAGGTCCAGAATTTGTTCTGCCGTTTCAGATCAGCTTCATATACGGCGCGCCTCTCGCGGCACGCCAACTCTGTGGCCGTCCCTTCGAGTGGAATCCTTTGCCCCGGCTGCCAGGCAGAACCTATGATGCTGGATAGAACCATGAAGTAAACCTCGTTTCCATCAATCAAAGCAATCGTTGCCCAGTCGATGTCCGCTACCTTCTTCAATTCCTGGGCAAAACCTTCAAATATCATTTGAATACTCACGTTGGAGGTCATAATTGAGGTCAGGCGGTTGAGCAGGGTTGTTTCTTGGTCTTGTTCTCTCAGGCGCTCGCGGGAATACTCCTTCTCCATGCTTGCCGCCACCTGACCGGTGATAGACTCAAGCAAATCAATGTCCTCGACGGTGTAAAGCTTCCCATCTCGCCTCTCGCCTACCGCTACTATGGCCACAATTCTCCCCTCGTTGACCAGCGGAACGAACATCTTCACCTCGGCCAACTTGATTTCCTCCCTCTCCCCCTCCCACATGGACTGGAATTCAGGAAAGATGGTGAGACTCCTTTCTGGCAATATGGCGCCTTTGCGTTCTAGCCAGGTCACAACAGGACTATCCTGCCTCAACTTCAACTCTCCTATGAGATTATCCTCCACAGGAGGGTAGACGAATTGGGCGGCAAAGCCCTCTTCTCCAACCTGGGGCAGAAGCAGGCAAGCTCTGCGACAATCAACGGACTGAGCGAGCAGCGATATGAAGCCGCTGCCCATCTGCTCCAAGGAGGGAACACTATGCAGTCCTACGATGAATTGGGATAACTGCCTGCGGTAGAAGGATTTTGCTCCCATGAAGGCGTCCTCCACTTTCTTCTGCCAAACGTTATGTACCTTGTGGGCAAGAATCAGGATGACGGGAATTCCCAGACTGACGCTCACTGCTACAATGCGAAAAGCTGCACCGCGAAAGTCCTGTGGTGGGAGCGTTGAATCGACCTGTCTCAAACCAATCGAAGTAAGTGCGAGCAGTACACCAATACCACTACCATAAAGGACTGCGTATATAAGAGCCTGGCGAAATACGACATTGATATCCACCAAACGATGGGTTACCACAGCATAGGTTAAGACACAGGCAACGACAAGGTTGCCGATATGGTATACAGGAAAATCGCCTCCACGGATACCGCTAAGAAAGAACACTGTGAAGATTACAATAGAAGCGAGCAAATAGACAATCTGATTGCGCTCTGCCGGGTTGGGTGAGAGCCTGCGTTTTTGTATTAAAGAGTCTACATCCTTGATGCCCACTGCGAAAAGAAAAAGCAGGTATATGATGATAATTCCCCAACCATTGTTGACCTCGTCTGTGGCTGTGACAGTGGGCTTCAGATAGTCTGGGATAGAGGGTAGTGCTACGAGGGCAATGGTGGCTACCAGGAAAACATAAGCCACTGGCATCTTGATGCGTTGAGACTGATAAGAAGAGCGCACGAAGTAATGGAATTGGACCATCGTCAGGATGGCAATACAAACGACAATTTTGACATCGACCTCTTTACTTTGCGGGGACCAGCCTTGCATACTCAGGAATGTGGTGAAACTCCAGAGTGCAGCGGAAATCAGAAACAAAAGGAAAAGCGTATGCCTCGGTTGCCACGGCCGGTTAGACAGCAAAATGACGAACAAGGGGATATAGGCAACCGTGGCAATTAAGGGAATTACAGCTTGAGCATTCATAATATCACCACTACCCGGTCAAGCAGATGAATTCTAACACAGTTTTCCTACGCTTCCGAGCTATGCCTTGACACCATTGCGACCTCCAGTTCGTCTAATACGAAGCATTATTCACGTAAACTCGAAAGCTGTCAAGATGACTAACGTAATGCCAAAAAGTACCAAAGGTTCTCAGTGGTGGCTCTCTGGTGCAGGGTAGCCTTAAAGCTTCGTCTTGCCCGTTTCACCCGCTAGCTAGGAATTTCCGGAGAGTTCTGAGTGGTAGAAGAGAGGGCGAGGTGCTAACCTCGCCCTCTCTTTCTTTGCGGGGATGTCGATTCTCTTTACGCCAGGCTGCCGTTATCGGGTAGCCGCACGTTCGGCCTCGGTCACAGGTGCAGCCTCCACCACAACCCTGGGAGCTCTTAGCAGAGCAAGCACCTCTTTCGAGGGATTAACATGAGGCGGTCTTAGATTCTCCAAAGCAACTCCCTCAGACTGTTGTCCGGCGATGTAGCTGGAAAAGGCGCCCTGGGGAAGGGAAGTGACCTCCACAGGCTTCAAGCCAAGCACATTCTCCATATCCCCGATAAGTCGATAGAAGTTGCAACGATGCTTTCTGTCCAGTCTCTTGAATTGCTCTCGTATTGCTGTCGCCAGGCTTTCTTCGCTGGCGATATAAACGTCTTTCAATTCGAGATAAATGTGCAACAGGGGCCTATCATCAACTATTTCCTTGCGTGCCACCCAATCAACGTAGGGAAGGTCGGTGTTTTCAATCGCCTCCCCGATCACTCTCTCTGTCACCCGACCAAGACTGGCAATATCGAGGAGGTCGTCAGCGCGGCTATCGAACGCCATCTGGGGAATATCAATATTGAGTTTCTCATTCCTCAATGAGGTTATCTTTATCACGTCACCGATCCGATACCTCGTCATAATGCCGCCGTGAAAATTGGTGACGACTATCTCGTATTTCTGGCCGGCCTTCACCTCATCCAGCAGTATGGTCTTTGGCTGGTAGGAATGGTCCAATTGCCATTTGAACATTTCTCTTTCGGGGATGAACTCGAAGAAATTCAGATTGG
>CAYGWI010000100.1:0-2977 GCA_964353715.1 uncultured Dehalococcoidales bacterium
TGGAGAATCGCCAGGAGGCTAGGGATGGCAGACAAGAAAGTTCTGGTAGTTGATGACGATGTTAAGACTGTGGAGTTGATCAAGCTCTACCTGGATCGCGATGGCTACCAGGTTCTGACTGCTTATAACGGTGTTGAAGCTCTACGTGTAGCTCGCGAGGGTTATCCCGACCTAATCGTTCTTGACCTTATGCTGCCTGACATTGATGGACTTGAGATCTGTCGTACCCTGAGACGTGAATCCGACATACCGATTATTATGCTGACTGCCCGAACTACTGACCGGGACAAGCTAGCAGGCTTGGACCTGGGCGCCGACGACTACGTGACCAAGCCTTTTAGCCCAAAGGAACTGGCGGCTCGAGTACGGGCAGTGCTAAGACGCCTCCCCGGAGAGCGCGGTCCTGAGGAGATTAAGGCTGGCAAACTCAGCATGAATTTTACGACGCACGAGGCTCGGTTTGATGGCAGACCGTTGAATTTGACTACTGTCGAATTCAAGTTGTTAGGAATTCTCGCCAAAGAGCCTGGTAGAGTCCACAGTCGAGCAAGCATTATTGAAGAGGCTCTGGGCTACGATTTCGAGGGTTTCGACCGTACCATCGATGTTCACATACTGAACTTACGACGGAAAGTGGAGCCAGACCCCAGCCACCCCAGGTACATAAGAACGGTATACGGAATCGGTTATAAGTTTGTCGGGGGGGAACAGTGACAAGTCGGTTGTGGTTTCGTCTGGCATTGACTTTCGCAGTGATAATACTGGTGACCGTCATCACCATATACTTCTTTGTGAGCGAACGCATCGCCACTGAAATGGAATCTTATGAGACAATAGGCACGCAATATCGTTCTCTGCAAATACGATCACAGCTATATCTCCACTATCTGGATAAGGGAAGTTGGGAGGGGGTCCAGTCCGTAATTGAAGTGCTGGGTGTCTCAGGGACGCATATTGTACTGGTCGCTGTCAACGGAACCGTCATAGGTGATTCGGAAGGAGAACAGGACCTGGGAAAGAACTACACTGACTCATCGACTAGTCCTCTTGAGTTGTCCCTGGTCAGGGGAGGGGTCAACGAGACTCTGGGGGAGGTTTACATCACGTCTGACCCAACGGTGGAGCCATATATTGCCCCATTTCTGAGACTGTCCGCTTCAATAAATCGGTCTCTTTTGTTGGGAGGTTCTCTGGCAATTGGCATTGCTTTGCTATTGACCTTTGGCCTATCTGGGAGGATGATGTCACCCATCGGCGCCCTTGCCAGGGCTGCCAGGCGATTAGGTCACGGAGATTTGTCCCAGAGGGTTCGATTACAGGGCGGAGGCGAAGTTGCGGGACTGGCTCAAGCCTTTAACTCCATGGCGGCTGAGCTGGAGTACGCCGAGCAATTACGACGAAATATGGTTGCCGATGTGGCTCACGAATTGAGGACCCCCCTTTCCAATATTCAGGGCTATCTCGAGGCAATTCGCGATGGAGTGATAGAGCCAGATGCCGCTGCCATTCGCTCTCTCGATGAAGAGGCACGTCTGCTTTCGCGACTGGTTAATGAGCTCCAGGAGCTAAGCCTGGCTGAAGCTGGCGAACTGAAGCTGGTTTACCAGGCAGAAGATATCGTCGATTTGGTTAGGCAGGCGGTGAGTCCCTGGCAACCGCAATTGATAGCAAGGGAGATATCACTATCCGTTAATCTGCCTGATAGTCTGCCGCTGGTCAACATTGACTGGCAGCGTGTCAACCAGGTGCTGCATAACATTCTGGAAAATGCAGTGGCCCACACCCCCAAGGGAGGCGCCATCGACGTGGCTGTTAGCGAAAAAGACAAATGGGTAGAGGTCAGCGTATCTGATACAGGCGAAGGCATTCCCGCTGAGGATTTGCCTCATATCTTTGAGCGTTTCTACAGAGTGGACAAGTCTCGGGCCAGAGCCACCGGGGGCAGTGGTCTGGGGCTGACTATCGCCAAACGGTTGGTGGAAGCCCATGGCGGAGCAATCACAGTTCAGAGCAGAGTAGGGGAGGGAAGCCGTTTTTCATTCACTCTGCCCATCGCAGAATAACCTTTACCAGTGTGCCATGCGTGCTGCCTAGCTGTTGAGCATAGTGTCAGTCCTTTCTTTTTAGATGGCCTTCTAGTATTATACGAGCAGTCCAATTGGATGAGAATTCTAGATTTGAATAAGAAACCTCTCAACAAAAAGCTACTGATTGGTCTATTGGCGCTAGGTGTGGCAATGATAGCGACAGGGTTAGTAATAGTGTTTGTAGGCTTGCCTTAGCTTGATCTGTCTCGCAACTTATTCGTGTTATAGCTCTTTTTTTCGGTTCCCCGTCAGACAATAGACAAGTCACCACTGGACAAACATGGGCATGACAACGTGAACATAATTGTCCACGCCTATTGGCCGGATTGTTCCCGGGCTTGAAGGGGTGGTGAGCTCCAGAGCGATCTGGGCTTGAGGAAGGACAGATAGGACATCGGAAAGATATTTTACATTGAAGGCGATCTTCGCCTCCTCTCCGTCAATGAGAGCCTCGACTTCACCAACATTGTCTCCAACCTCTTCGGCTTGAGCGGAAACAGTCACCTTTCCCGGAGTGAGTTCACTCCCCGGGGTAATGACCAGGCGAGCTATGCCGCTGGCATCGCGGGCAAATATGGAGGACATCTTGGTAACGCGAAGAAACTCGCTGATGTCCACTACAGCCCGCGTGGTATAGCTTTGAGGAATAACCTGGGAATAGTTGGGGAAGGAGCCCTGAATAAGCTGGGATACTAGCTCTGCATCCTTGAGACGGAAAAGGACCTGGGTCTTCTTCTCGTTTACGGTGATTTCTACAGGTTCCTCCTGCTCGCCCAGAAGGCGACCCAGTTCACTGAGGCTTCTTGCCGGGATTATGACCGTAGTTTTTTCCTTGACCCGCGCGGTGAGAGTTGTCTTGTGGACAGCTAGCCTGAATCCATCGGCAGCCA
>CAYGWI010000101.1:0-2938 GCA_964353715.1 uncultured Dehalococcoidales bacterium
AGGAGAGACAGGGCTTTAATTGAGAAAGGGCTATACCAACCTGAAAAACCGGAGCTGGCAGGCCCACCTGATCGAGGACTTTTGGTGAGCGGCTCCATACTGGGCGGGATAGGCATAGCCCTGGTTGTCAGTACTTTTGTTTTTCAAATAGGCAAGGCGACAGGGATACCAGGATTTATTTTCCTATTTGTTGGCGTTGCACTACTAATAGTTCATCTTGCTGCTAAGAAGAAAGAGATCACGCCCAAGGATTAAAGGAGGAACACTTGCCACGAGCCAGGAGCGGAATAACCACCCACAGACGGCACAAAAAGGTACTTGAGCTGACCAAAGGGCATCGGGCTGCCCGCCACAAGCTTTATATTATAGCTCATCAGTCCATGCTTCACGCCCTAGATTATTCCTATCGTCATCGTCGTGAGCGGAAAGGTGACTTCAGGAGGCTGTGGATCACCCGCATCAATGCTGCAGCGCGGGCTAGAGGACTTACCTACAGTCAGTTTATGGTCGGGCTAAGAAGGTCAAATATAGAAATTGATCGCAAAATGTTAGCCGAGATGGCGGTCAGAGACCCCGACGGCTTTGCTGCATTGGTGGCTTCGGTGAACGAGACTAGCTCACCTCGCACGTAGTGGCATTATGCCTGGAAATACCAGGATTTTTGAACAGAGATAGCACCACTTAGCAGTCAATGCTAGAACGACTCAAAGGCCTTCGTGCGCAAGCTCTCGAAGAGCTAAACAAAGTTGGCAATCCTCGAGAGCTAGAGTCATGGCGCATTCGCTATCTGGGCAAGAAAAGCAATCTAACTCAGATTCTACGTTCCCTGGCTGCCTTGCCGCTGGAAGAACGACGAGAAGTTGGCGCACAAGCTAACGAAGTTAAGGGAACTTTAGAGTCGAGCCTGGAAGAGAAAAGCAGATTAGTCCAGGCAGCCATTTTGACCCCTCTTCGGGAATCACAGGGATTAGACGTTACCTTGCCCGGACGGCCTCTCCCGACAGGGCGACTTCACCCCACCACTCAAGCACTTAGAGAAATTTGCGATGTTTTCAAAAATATGGGCTTCCAGGTAATTGAAGGACCTGATGTAGAGTGGGATTATTACAATTTTGAGGCCTTGAATATGCCTCAACATCATCCGGCGCGAGATATGATGGCTACCTTTTGGATGGATATCGACGTGGGCGGGAAAGCCAGACTTTTGCGGACGCATACTTCGCCCATGCAAATCAGATTGATGGAGAAAGAACGTCCGCCCATAAGGGCGATAGTCCCCGGGCGAGTCTATCGATATGAGGCCACCGATGCTACTCACGAATCCATGTTTTATCAGGTTGAAGGTTTGGCCGTGGACAAGGGCATCACCCTGGCTGATTTGAAAGGCACGTTGTTTGACTTTTGCCGTTGTATTTTCGGGGAGGAAAGAAAAGTGCGCTTCCGCTGTGATTACTTTCCTTTTGTTGAGCCGGGGGTCGAGGTAGCCATCAGCTGTTTGGCCTGTAACGGGACTGGCTGTCGACTGTGTGGCTACAGCGGCTGGATTGAAATACTGGGGGCGGGTATGGTGCATCCCGACGTGCTGACACGCGTCGATATCGACCCTGGGATTTATAGTGGTTTTGCCTTCGGCATGGGAGTTGAGCGTATACCTATGCTGCGCTATGGTATTGATGACATCCGGCTCTTTTATGGCAACGATCTCAGGTTTCTGAGGCAGTTCTAGGTTTTAAGGTGACCATATGAAAGTCTCCCTGAAATGGCTCAAGGATTATGTTGACATAAAGCTTGCTCCCCAAGAGCTGGCTGAAAGACTCACCACGGCCGGCTCGGAAGTCAAGGGTATCGAGACCGTTGGTGGTACCTGGGATAACGTGGTGATTGGGGAGGTGATAGCATTAAATCCTCATCCCGATGCTGACCGCCTTAGGCTAGCTACGGTTGACCTCGGCACTCGGCAAGTCACCACGGTTTGTGGTGCTCCTAATATCGCACTTGGCCAGAAGGTCACTTTTGCTCACGTAGGAGCCAAGCTCATGGATTCACACACCGGGCAGGTGGTGGTGCTGAAGCCAGCAAAAATTCGCGGAGTCGTTTCGGAGGGCATGGTCTGCTCAGAGAAGGAGCTGGGGATTTCTGAAGAGCACGAGGGCATTCTGGTATTGCCTCCGGAGGCGCCCATAGGTGCGGCTGTCGGCGCTTACCTGGGTGATGTAGTTCTGGACTTGGATATAACACCTAACCGCCCGGATTGCTTATCTGTGATCGGTATTGCCCGAGAAATCGCCGCCCTGACCGGTGAATCACTCCATGTGCCCGAAGTTTGTTACGAAGAAACAGAGAAGTCAATAGACTCAGCCGCCTCTGTTGACATAGTTGATTCAGACCTGTGTCCCAGGTACTGTGGTAGCTTGATTAGCGGAATCAGAATGGCCCCATCCCCAGGCTGGCTGCAACAGCGCCTGAGTAGCTGCGGCATGCGTCCCATCAACAACGTTGTCGACATTACCAATTACGTGATGCTGGAATATGGTCAGCCTCTTCACGCCTTCGATTATCACAGGCTTCAGGGCCAACAAATCATCGTTCGTAGAGCCCGAAGTGGTGAGACCATGACTACCCTGGATGGTTCAAAGCGCACTCTTAATTCAGACATATTGGTGATTGCCGACAAAGGAGAAGCCATTGCTGTGGCCGGAGTCATGGGCGGTCTGGATTCCGAAGTGACTGACAGAACTGACACTATCCTCCTGGAGTCAGCGAATTTTAGCCAGGCTGCCATTCGTCGAAGCTGTAGCCATCTTCAATTCCAAAGCGAGGCCTCGGTTCGCTTTGACAAGGGGCTTAACAGTGAGCTTCCGTTAGTACCGCTGAAACGTGCCACTCAATTGCTACTGGAACTAGCCGGTGGCAAAGCAGCCAAAGGCGTAATTGATGT
>CAYGWI010000102.1:0-2936 GCA_964353715.1 uncultured Dehalococcoidales bacterium
TCATTGACAAGAAATGCTATATCGCCCAAGGATGCTGCATTGGCTATGGCGATGACTATGTTCCGAATAAGGACGAACCCGCATACCTAAATTGTGGCATCACTGTAGTGGGGAAAGGAACAAGGTTGCCCCCAGGGTTGAAAGTCGGGCGAAACTGTAAGATCGATTCCGAGATCCAGGAGAGCAACTTTTCTACTCTCTTTATTCCCAGTGGTAGTTCCGTCGCAGGCGGAGAAAACATTCTCCAAGCCCGATTTCAATAATGAGAATTCTGTTTATCGCCTCTGAGGCTTTCCCTCTGGCTAAAGTAGGAGGGTTAGCAGATGTCACAAGCTCCCTGGCCATAGCTCTTCGAGATCTGGGACATGAGCCATGTCTGATATTGCCTAAGTACGGTAGCATAAAATCCCCCGCCCGAAATGTTCAGAGAGGTAGTTTTGTTGTCAGCTTTATGGGACGTCATGAGCAAGTGGCCGTGAAAATGACAAGACTAAGGAAGGATGTACCGATATACCTGGTAGATAACAACAATTACTTTGGTGCTGAGGAAATCTACAACCGGGACGAATTGAAACGTTTTCTCTTCTTTTCCTTGACTATCCCAGCCATTGTTTCCAAGCTTAATCTTCGTCCTGATATTATTCATTGCCATGACTGGCACACTGCCTTGAGCCCTTTATGGCTTGCAAAGGCAAAGATGAATATTCCCTGCATATTTACCATTCACAATCTAGCTTATCAAGGATCCTTCGATCAACAATTCTTTTCAGACTCCGGGCTTTCTTCTCTGTGGCAGGACTACATTCCGGCTAGTGCTCCCATGCCACCACTGAGCTTCATGGGCCAGGGAATCCTTATGGCTGACATTGTGACCACGGTCAGCCCTAGCTATGCCTCAGAAATACTGACACCGCAGTGCGGCGCAGGCCTGGAGCAATTGCTGAATTATCGGCGCAATGAGCTCTATGGCATACTGAATGGTATCGATTATAGTGAGTACAACCCCGCTACTGACTCCTATCTCCAAAGAAACTACGATCCCACTGCCATAAAAAGAAAGGCCGACAACAAACTCGCCCTGCAAAGAAAAAGCCGGCTGCCGCAAAATCTCGACGTCTGTCTGGTTGGCATGGTGTCTCGTCTCGAAGAGCAAAAGGGAATTGACTTGCTGCTACAGGCGATGGACCAGTTTATTGTGGAGACCAGGGCGCAGCTAGTTGTTCTTGGCCAGGGAAGAGAACACTACCACAAATTACTTACCGAGGCAGCACTCAAGTACCCCGGGCGCGTCTCAGTATTCATTGCCAATGACGAACGATTAGCTCGTCTCATCTACGGCGGCTGTGACGTGTTCCTGATGCCCTCGCGCTTTGAACCCTGCGGATTGGGTCAAATGATCGCCATGCGCTACGGTGCCATTCCTGTGGTGAGACGTACCGGCGGGCTGGCTGATACGGTGAACGACGTGACTCAAGGAAATGGCAATGGCTTTGTATTCCAGGATTACACTGTCTCGGACATGGTGGAGGCGATAAAAAGAGCCGAGGCGAGCTTCTATCGCCGGGAAGAGTGGCAGAACTTGATGAGACACAATATGAAACTAGATTTTTCCTGGAAAGCCTCGGCCGCAAGATATGAAGAGATCTATTTGCGGGCACGGAACATACGTCAGACAGCCAACACTACTCAGAGATGACAGAGGAAAACGGGAAGAGGAAAAAGGCAACGTCCTCAAACGCTCGGCCAGTGCGCGATGATATGAGCTTGTTAAGTAACGATGACCTTTTTTTGTTCAACGAGGGATCCCATCACCGGCTTTATGAGAAACTTGGAGCCCATACCCTGACACTGGATGGAGCGGAGGGAACCTATTTCGCTGTGTGGGCCCCTAATGCCAAACAAATCTCTGTCATCGGTAGTTTCAACAATTGGGATAAGTCAAGTCACCTTCTCCACCCGAAAGGGCAGTCCGGTATATGGGAAGGATTTATTCCCGGGGTGGCTGAGGGCACAGTTTACAAGTATTACGTTATCTCTCATCATCGCGGCTATTGCGTAGAGAAAGCGGACCCTTTTGCCTTCTATAGTGAAACACCTCCCAGGACAGGCTCTATCGTCTGGGATCTGACTCACGACTGGGGAGACCAGGTATGGATGGAGAAAAGACACTCCCACAATGCGCTTGATGCCCCCATCTCCATCTACGAAGTGCATCTGGGTTCCTGGCGGCGAGTGGTCGAGGAAGGAAATCGGTACCTTAGCTACCGGGAATTTGCTCCCGAGTTGGCTGAGTATCTGAAACGGCTAGGATTTACGCATGTTGAATTGCTACCGGTCATGGAGCACCCCTTCTACGGCTCCTGGGGTTATCAAACCACGGGATACTTCGCCCCCACAAGTCGCTACGGCACCCCAGGGGACTTTATGTACCTCGTTGATTATTTGCACCAACATGACATAGGTGTCATCCTCGATTGGGTACCTTCCCATTTCCCCAATGATGAACACGGACTGGGATATTTCGATGGAACCCATCTCTATGAGCACGGTGATCCCAGACAGGGTATTCATCCCGATTGGAACAGTCTTATTTTCAACTATGATCGGCACGAAGTAAGGAGTTTTCTTCTCAGCAGCGCCCTGTACTGGTTGGACAAATATCACGTTGATGGCCTGCGAGTAGATGCCGTGGCTTCTATGCTCTACCTCGATTACGGCCGCCAAGAGGGTGACTGGATACCCAATCAGTACGGAGGACGTGAGAACCTGGAGGCCATTACCTTCTTACGACACCTGAACGAAGCGGTCTACCAGGAGAAACCTGATGTGCAGTCGATTGCCGAGGAATCGACTGCCTGGCCTATGGTCTCCCGGCCAACCTATATTGGAGGTTTAGGCTTTGGCCTGAAGTGGGACATGGGCTGGATGCATGATAC
>CAYGWI010000103.1:0-2931 GCA_964353715.1 uncultured Dehalococcoidales bacterium
GAGACAGTCAAAGAGGGCAGCTTTCCCACCGTCAGGGAAATAATGGACCAGGCAATAAAAGCCGGGGTCAAATTGCTGGTCTGTGAACAGAGCACGCAGTTGCTTCGCATGGAAAGAGGGGACTTCATACCGGAGGCCAAGGTTGTAGGTGCTGCCACACTCAATGACTTGGTGCTGGATGCCGACGGGACAATGTGGTTCTAGGTTCAAAAACGGGCCTGACCGGTCCGGCTTGCCCTAGACATGTTGAATATTGCGGTGCGGTCGGACGGTGCGAACGAAGAAGTCACTGACTCCGTTGAGTCTGAAGAACAGGCGGCATAATCAAGCAGAATCTGCCGCCCCACGGGGCTATAAGTTATGACAGTCCAGTTAGATGTCTTGAAGAGAATTCCATACTTCTCCGGGCTTAACCCTGCCGAGCTTGAATCAATCAAGAAGCTTGTCTTTGAGAAGGCTGTTGATAGAGCGGAAACGGTCGTGCTAGAGGGTGACGCGGCTACGAATCTGTATTTTGTCGCTTCAGGGGTGGTTAAGGTATTCAAGACCTCGACGGAAGGAAAAGAGCAGATCTTAAGCATCGTGCGCCCCGGGGAGTCCTTTAATGATGTACCCACCTTCGATGGTGGTCCAAGTCCCGTCAGTGCCCGGGCCATGGGACCTGTTCTTCTTTATGGAATGAAGAAGAATGACATGGGAGCTATCCTTCGGAACCACCCACAGATAGCATCGAATGTGATCAAGGTACTGGCAAGGCGAGTGCGTGACCTTGTATCGCTTGTTGAGGATCTTTCTTTCAGGCACGTCATTAGCAGGGTAGCCAGGATACTCTTCGAGCACATTAAAGGTGAGGCAGACCGTAGGCCGCGGCTTACACAGCAGGAAATGGCAGCTATGGCAGGTACTGCCCGCGAGGTAGTAGGTAGGTCGTTAAGGGCATTGGAGGAACAGGGGGCGATCAAGATAGACCGTCATCGTATAATAATTACGGATAAAGAAGCTCTCCTGAAAGTGATGGGGATGCCTTCCTGAGACAAAAGTCACAGACAGATGTCAGATTTGTTCTTAGAATAACTAACGTGGAGACTGAAAAACGTGACTGAAATGCCGATTATAGACCCTGGAAAGTGCGATGGGTGTGGGTTATGTGTCGGCGTGTGCCAATGCAATGCTTTGACGGTGGTCAGGAAGATTATTACCATTATTGAGACAGTGAGGTGCGACTGGTGTACAGACTGCGAAGCTGTATGTCCCACCGGGGCCATAAGTTGCCCTTTTGAGATAGTCGTCCAAGAGTCATAGGGGCCGACCAAGTCCCCTTACACAATATTCTCACTTGCTTTCCCGGCCAATTTTTCGCCCTCCCAGATTTCCCTGTCCCGTTACCCTGCATCTATGAGACAAAAGTCGCATACGCAAATTGCCTCGTTACCTATAATGATGTTGCATGAGAGATGCAATGGTCTGAGTGAGGAATAATAAAGGAGGTGAAGATGATATCCGTTCTGGAAAAGGTTAAAGATAGAGAACAGGTCTCCTGCGGGGATAAGGATTCACATGTTGGTGACGAAGAGGTTGGTGATGAAGAGCTTGGTCGAGGTGAGGAATTGTCCACGGTTGGGGCTGTTTCTGAAAAGCCAAAGCTTGAGCCCGGCAAGGATTTGTTAGATTTATACTTCACTGAAGTAGGGCAGACTCCGCTCCTCAGCGATGCGGACACGAAGATGCTGGCCAGCCAAATAGAGGATGGGCACCATCTGGCGCGACTTGAGAAGGAGTGGGTTGCCGAACATGGTGCTCAGCCATCGGCAATCGAGCTGTTTCTAGCATTAGCGGAGCGCCTCACTGGAGTGTGCTCCCTGTTTGAAACCGTCTACCAGTATCTTAAACTCCCTTCCCAAAAAAGCATAGCAAAGAAGGTATTGCATCCAGACCTGCGAGGCGCAATTGACGATAAGATCGATCAACAGTTATCCAGCGCTATGGCTGAAATCACCAGAGTAGGCCAAACAGTAATCGAGAAGACCATCGTTGAATTGTCGCTGGATAGCCGGCTGCTACCCTGGTATATCATGGAACGGGTAGGCCCGAAAACTTCCCTGGCCGAGCTTGGGGAGCTACTGCAGTTGCCGGAATTCCGTGACAAGCTGGAAGTGCATCGCTCAGAGATTGCCAAGCACTTTGAGCGAATAAGAGAGAGGGCACGCCAGGCAAGCAACCGCATGACTCAAGCCAATCTGCGCCTGGTGGTAAGCGTGGCCAAGGGACATATCGGTCGGGGCGTGCCCCTGCCCGATCTCATTCAGGAAGGCAATATCGGGTTAATGCAGGCGGTGCGGAAATTCGACCACCGCAGAGGCACCAGGTTCAGTACCTATGCTATTCCCTGGATCTGGCAGGCAGTCAACAGGGCAGTTAGTGACAAGTCACGTGTTGTACGCCTACCGGGACACGTGGTTGACCAGCTGACGAAGCTGGCAAAGGCGAGGAACAGTCTATCTCAGAAGCTTGGCCGCCAGCCGACTGAAAAAGAACTGATTTCTGAGACGCGACTGCCGTCCAAAAAGATGAAATTACTGCTTGAGATGACCTCAGGTGGGACTGTTTCCTTGTACACACCAATAGGGGAAGATGGGTCCCAACTTGGCGATCTCATAGCAGACCAGACGATTGTGCAGCCTGAAGATGAGGCCACTGCAAGCCTGCTCAGGGAAAAATTGAACAGGACATTGGAGTCGCTGACACCCCGGGAACGACGCGTAATTGAGCTGAGGTTTGGGCTGGGCAATGAGTATGGTCGAACTCTAGCGGAGGCTGGCACGGAGTTAGGTCTCACCAAGGAACGAATACGCCAGATTGAGAAAGAGGCACTGACTAAGCTGCGCCATCCCAGTCACAGCCGCGAGTTGATAGGATATCTCGGATGACGAA
>CAYGWI010000104.1:0-2914 GCA_964353715.1 uncultured Dehalococcoidales bacterium
CCGCTGCCTGGAGTTTAATTCCTTGCTATCCCTGACTAGCCCAAACCAGGCCAAACTGGCGGAGTGGGGCAGGACAACGGCGCTGGCTACCACCGGGCCGGCCAGCGCCCCCCGCCCGACTTCGTCTATGCCTGCGATAAGCTCGTAGCCCTGTGATTTGAGCTCGTTTTCGTGGTCAAAGTTTGGGAACTGAGACATGTTTTTGCCAAAATCAAGAATCAAAAGTCAAAATGACAACTTAAGAATGGAAAAATGTAGTGCGAGGCTTTAGCCTCGTGCCAGGACCAGACCGCACGACCCTGAAAGGTCGCACTACAATCGTGTTTGGAATTTGACCAACGGGATTGTCGCGTACCTTCCAGGTGCTTGCATCTGCCATTTTGCACTTTGCTTTCTGCGTTCTTTATTGTTCTGTTTTGTCTATAATCCCGCCGCCCAGTACTTCACACGCATTATAGAACACAACAGCCTGCCCCGGGGCTATCGCCTTTTGTCGCTGAGTAAAGTGGACATCCAAGGAATCATCACGGGGAAAGAGGATAGCTTCGGCCTCTTTTGACTTGTAGCGTATCCTGGCCTTAGCTGTGATGGGCCCCGGCGGTGCCTTGCCTGATATCCAATTCAGTTTGCGGGTGGTGAGCCTCTGAGTATAGAGATCCTCTTCAGGGCCAAGCACAATTCTATTGCTTTCAGGCTCTATCTTTGTAACATAGAGCGGCTTGCCCGAAGCTAATCCCAGGCCATGCCTCTGCCCGATGGTATAAAAGGCTATTCCCCGATGCTGGCCCAGTTTCTTTCCCCCGGTATCTACAACTTCGCCGGGCAGAGTGCCAAACCTCTGGCTGAGGAAGGCGCCATAGTTTCTCTGAGAGATAAAGCAGATATTCTGGCTGGATTTGGTGGCTGTGGGCAGTCCTGCCTGCTTTGCCATCTGTTTGACCTCGTCTCTGCTATGCTCGCCTAAAGGAAACAGGACGCGGCCGAGCTTCTCCTGGGTCAGAGTGTAGAGAAAATAGGACTGGTCCCTGCTGGCATCTACTGCCTTGAGCAGGCGATGGCCGTCTCGGGAATGCTCTACCTTGGCGTAGTGGCCTGTAGCCAGATAATCAGCGCCCAGGAAGAGTGCTTTATCGAGGAGGATGCCAAATTTTATGAGCTGATTGCAGGCAACACAGGGATTGGGAGTCCGCCCTCGCTGGTATTCCCGGCAGAAATAGTCAACTACACTCGACTCGAATTCCTTTTGCAGGTCAACCTGATGGTAGGGAATGTCTAAAGCGCGGCAGATATCCTCCGCCCGATGGGCCTGGTCGTCGAAGCCAGGTGAGTCCCAGAGGCGCATATGTATGCCTACTACTTCGTAGCCGGCTTCCTTGAGCAACAAGGCGGCGACGGAAGAATCCACCCCTCCGCTCAACGCCACAACGACTCGCTTTTTGGACACAGGCATCGCGTAAGTATACCGCACAGAATGAAGCGCAGCGAAATTGCGGAGCTTGTTCCGGGGGAACGAGGAATCTCGCTCCTCGCAATGACTAGCGGGAGGTCAGCAGCGGCCTTACCCTGTCCCAGATAATCTCGGCAACCCGACCTCTGGGCAGGGAGGCATCTATCACCAGCCAGCGGCCAGGCTCAGCGGCAGCCATCCTGAGGTATCCGTCCCTCACCCGCCGGTGGAACGACGAATCCTCCAGCTCAAAGCGGTCTTTCAAGCTTTGCTTTCGAGCTAGTCCCTGCTTGGGTGAAATATCCAGGAGGATTATGAGGTCGGGATCGAGATTCCTTGTTGCCATATTGTTGACCATCCTTATGGCAGTAAAATCAAGTCCCCGTCCGTAGCCTTGATAGACCATGGTGGAGTTAGTGAAGCGGTCGCAGATGACCACTTTGCCTTCTTCCAGGGCAGGACGAATTACCTCAGCCACCAGTTGGGCGCGGGAAGCAGCCAGGAGAAACAGCTCAGCGTGGGGCGAAATAGAGGAATCCCGTTTCCTCTTAAGTGTTCTTCTTAACTCGTTACCCAGGGCTGTGCCTCCCGGCTCATGGGTCAATACCACGGGGATGTTCTCTTGCTCGAGCTTTTTCAGCAAGAGCCTGGATTGCGTGCTCTTGCCGCAGCCTTCACCCCCCTCAAAGGTGATGAATAGTGCCAAGGATTACCTCGATTTCCTTCTGCCGCCAGGTTCCCCTATACGGTTATTAGGGTTGAAACCGCGGCGTCCGGCTAAGATCCGTTGTAGATTATGGACGTAGGTAGACTGGGCCTCACGGGGATAGAGGGCGTCCAGGCAGTGCTTCATTTGAACGGCATTATTGCTCTTAAGGACATAAATCGGTATACCCAGTGCTTCGGCATCCCGTATCTTCTGTGGCTTGCGGCGGTAGTAACTCCGCGTAGTGAGGAGAATGTCGGCTTGCCTGAGGTCAGCGACGATTTTCAACACCCTTCGCCCTTCCCTGGCAACTTGCTCCAATCGGGACCGGTTAGCGCCGAAGAGATAGAACCGCAGCGTTTTTTCCGGTGTCTTCTCCTCCTTGCCTTCTCTGCTCTCCCACACGATAGGGGAGGTTATCGCTTCCTTCTTTACCTCACCATCTTCATCCATCGAACGCACTTCGGCGCTGGGGGGCCGCCCATGCAAGAGAGCATCAACAGCCTCGGTCACGTCAGGATGTACGGTCACCTTGTAGTAATCTACGATTTCCACCACTATATCAAAGGTGGGCGGAGCTTTGCGCTCCAGGACGGATTTCTGTGTGTGCCGCCGCCTGGCTTCTTCATCTCCCAGGGTAACCGTCTGGACGCCGCCGATGAGGTCGGACAGGGTAGGATTCATTATCAAGTTCTCCAGAGTGTTGCCATGTGCCGTGCCTACCAACTGCACTCCACGCTCAGCGATAGTTCGAGCCGCCT
>CAYGWI010000105.1:0-2898 GCA_964353715.1 uncultured Dehalococcoidales bacterium
TCTGTTCTGGTTATCCACACGAACTATGCTGGGAGTCATATTGACTGCCTCATCGCCAGGAACCTGGCAATACGTGAGGATGATAATTATATCGCCCTTGGCCACCAGTCTGGCAGCAGCACCATTGATGCCAATAATCCCCGAATTTGCCTCCCCTTCGATAGCGTAAGTGCTGAACCTGGCTCCATTGTTAACATCTAGCACCTCCACCCTTTCGAAGGGCAGGATATCGCTGGCTTCCATGAGGGACCGGTCAATAGTGATACTGCCTTCATAGTCCAGATCAACCTGGGTCACCCGGGCTCTGTGGATCTTACTTTTCAGCATAGTTCTCATTTTTACCTCCCTAGTGCAAAGTCTCTTTGCTTATTTTCTTTTCAAAGAAAGTAAGGCTCTCATCTCTTCTGCCTTTTGTTCATTGACCTTGCCTTTAGCCAAAGCAATAGGAATAGTCTGAAGCCCTAGCTCCTTATAGGTAGTGAGCAAAGAAGGGTTTTTGGCATCCAGGGCACTCAGGTGCCTCTCTATGGTGCCCAGGTCCCCGCGGGCAATAGGACCGGTGAGGCAGTCAGGCACGCCGATACTGTCAATATTGTTTAGCGTTCCCTTGAGCAACGGCAGCAAGGCCCTGGTCGCCTCTTTTGACGATACCCCGAAGTCCTTCCACAAGTCCAGAGCCAGCTTAACCAGAGTCACCAGGTAATTGCAGGCGAAAACGGCGGCCGTGTGATACAGCACCTTGTCGCCTGACCCAAGTCTCACCCAGTTGCCGTTCAGAAGGTGGGCCAACTCCTTCAGCGTTGACAATAGTGGCTCTTCGGCTTCCAGGGCGAAGGTAGAGCCAGGCAAGTTTTTTATAGCCTGGTCAACGTCGGCAAAGGTCTGCAAAGGATGAAAAGAGCCAACAGCCGCCCCGAGTTCCTTTGCTGGTTCCAGAATATCCACGGAATGAGCGCCACTGCAATGCAGGACGCTCTGTCCTTCATGCCACCGAACTTTGCCACACACCTCAGCTATGACATCATCAGGAGTGGTGATGAAGACCATTTCAGCAACATCTGCCAGTTCCTGAGTTGTAGGGTAAGCCTGACAGTTGGACACTCGCCTGGCCAGTTTCTGTGCCGAGGACAAAGTTCGACTGGACACAGCCACCACCGGCCATCCCTTCTGAGAAAGCCTTACCGCCAGAGCAGTGCCTGTCGTTCCGGCGCCAATGAAGCCAGTCTTTAACATTCGCTTGCGTCCTCAGCTGCCGGCACACCGGCTAGAGTCTTCGCCTTCTGAATTGCTCTTACTATGGCTTCGGCAACAACCTCAGCAGCCGCTGCCCCCAGAGCACTCAGGTCAGTCTCTTTCTTTCCTATAGAAAGCGTGAATAAGGCATCTCCGTCATACATGGTGTGGCATGGATCAATGGTGCGAGCAATGCCAACCTGGGCCATGCGGGCCAATCTATTTGCCTCTGCTTTGCCAAGTCTGGCATCGGTAGCCACTACACCGATTACGGTATTAAAAGGCGGAACTGCTTCCTTAAATTCACCTTTCCACAACTTAGATGTAGACATAAATCCACGTCCGTGAAGCTTGCGTGGTCCAGCCAGAATTTTCCCCGTTCCAGGTTCAATTACATCTCCAACGGCGTTCACCACTACCAGGGCAGCTACCACAACATCTCTGGCTATTCTTTGGCTGGCAGTTCCCAAACCGCTTTTGACCGCTCTCTCCAGTCCCAGAATTTTGCCCACCGTCGCCCCGGTGCCAGCGCCAACACACCCCTCGGCCACCTTGCCATCGGTAGCGGCCAGGCAAGCTTGATAACCCTCATTGGCTCCAGGCCTGATTCGGGAATCACCTATATTCAGGTCGAAAATAATGGCGGCTGGCACAATAGGCACCCTGCCAGCGGTGGTCTCATAACCAAATCCCCGCTCCTCCAGATATTTCATAACGCCGGTAGCAGCATCCAGGCCAAAGGCACTGCCTCCGCTGAGAACGATAGCTTGAATCTTCTCCACTAGATTCCCGGGCCGAAGCAGGTCTGTTTCCCTGGTCCCGGGCGATGAGCCACTGACATCAACTCCAGCCACAGCCCCTTGCTCACAGAGTATTACCGTGCAGCCGGTCACTGCTTTCTTGTCGGTATAATGCCCGACTTTAATCCCTGAAACGTCTGTTATCCCGCTATACATAGCCATGAACTAAAAAACCCTCTCGGCATAACCGAGAGGGTTATCACAACAACTCCTGTTGTCCGTCTCGGTCACCGCCGATCCAAGCGGACTTTTAACTATCCAATTCGCTGGCTCACTGCCTCAAAGGTCAGTGGCTATTTTATATGGTAATAGGTCCCTGCTGTTTTGTCAATACTGCACTATGTGCTGCCGCTAGACTCAGCAGTCTTGTCAATCTTTATGACCTCGTTTAGCGCCGATAAAGCAGCTTCTATTTGACTATCGTCGGGTTCCCTGGTGGTTATAGCCTGCAACAGCAGGCCGGGGGCCAGCAGAGTTCGGACTACGGGGTTCTCACTGTGACTTGCCCCGAATTTCATAATTTCATAGCTAATAACCGCGATAACCGGGATGAGGACTATACGAGACAGTATGCGCATCCATAAGGTTGGCTGAGGAACCAGGGCGAAGACGAAAATAGCCACGATTAGAACAATGAATAGAAAGGCGGTGCCGCAGCGAGCGTGAGCAGTAGAATATCTCTTGACCGACTCCACATCCAAAGAGACGCCTGCTTCATAGGCATTCACTACTTTGTGCTCGGCTCCGTGGTAGGCAAAGACCTTCCTGATATCAGGTATTAGACTTATCAACTTGAGGTAAGCGACGAAGATGCCAATACGGATAAGTCCCTCAAAGAGATTGCTCAACAAAGCAGATTCTATGT
>CAYGWI010000106.1:0-2889 GCA_964353715.1 uncultured Dehalococcoidales bacterium
TCGGAATTCAACCCCTGTCGATATACACCTTGCTCAGGTCGGGAATACCCAGGGGGCTGAGCTCATAGTTTTTGACATAGGGTTTCACCAAGATATAGTTGGCGCCATGAAACAGCGGGAGACAAGGGGCATCGTCCACGACCAGTTGCTCGGCTTGCTGATACATAATCAGACGGGCAGCCGTGTCCTGTTCAATGGCTGCCTTGTCAAGTAGGGTATCCAGAGTGGGGTTGCTGTATTCGAAGATATTGTTTTCGCTTCCGGTATAAAAGAGAATATCCAGGAAATTATGCGGGTCGGGGTAGTCAGCTACCCAGCCCAGCATGAACATTTCATCTTTCTCTTCCTTCAGGTCATAAAGGAAATTCTCAGTCTCCAGTTGCCTCACTGAGACTTCCACACCGAGATTTTCTTGCCATTGCTGGATGATTGCGCCCAGATAAGCAGGAATGCTGTTGCCATAGCCGTCAACAGTCAGGGTGATAGGAGGTAGGTTCGAGACATCCCCGTATTTCGAGGCAGCGATAAGCCCTTTCGCCTGTTCTACATCGTAGTCCGCTCCCTCGAGAGCCTCGTCATAGCCAGGCATGCCCAGCGGCAGGATACCATCAGCTTCACTTATCATGTCCCTTAACATAACCTTAACGATATGCTCTTTGTCCACGGCATGACAGAAGGCGCGGCGGACGTATATATCATCGAAGGGAGGTTCAGCAGTGTTGAAGCCAATATAATACAGACTGAGCTCAGGCATTACAGCTAACTCCTGATGAAGCGGGTTAGTTTCATCACTAACCTGGTCAATGTAATTCACGGAAACAGGAGCGACATCGGTCTGCCCTGTTTCGTATAAGGCCATGGGCGAAAAAGCGAGAAAACGAAATACGATCTGCTCCAATTTGGCAAGTTCGCCATAATAATTCTGGCTGCGTTGCAGAATCAATTGCTGCCCTGGCCTCCATTCCCTCAGCTTAAATGGTCCTGTGCCATTTGGTTCCTGCCACCAGCTTTGCCCAGACTCGACGTTATCCCTATCAACCACAAAAGCGGTCGGATAAGCTAGCTTGTTCAGGAAGTAGGCCTTGGGAGCATCAATGGTAATTTCAAGAGCGTACTCATCAATCACTACAACCCCGGAGATTCCTCCCACCTCTCCCGCCAGCATATCTTTGGCGCCGACGATATCCCCCAGATACGTAGCAGCTGTGCCAGAACCAGTGCCAGGGTCACACGCCCGCTCCCAGGAGTATTTGAAATCGGCAGCTTTGACCTCCCTGCCGTTATGAAACTTGACCCCCTGACGCAGATGGAAGGTATATGTTTTGCCATCGAGGCTTTCCTCCCAGCTCTCAGCAATGTCTGGCACTACGTTAAGCTCACCGTCAAGGCGGACCAGACCAGAGAAGATTTGCGTCACGTAGGTATGAGAAGACATGTCGGCAGAAATCGCCGGGTCGAGCGTTATAGGGCCAGTGTCCCAGAGGGTAAGGTCACCCTGACTGTCGAAAGGCAGGCAGGCAATCGAAGGCGAAACCGACAAAGCCGCTAAAAGAAGACACAGCAATGCAAACTGCCAGATTCTTCTCACTGGTCACCTTCGCCGAAAAGAGACTTCAACGCTGCCAGCAATTGAGAAGGCTTCTGGCAACCTTCTGCCAGCTTCTCGAAAGGACACAGGTCTGTGCCATCGTAGTTGGAGATGTGAGGCACTGTGCTTCTGCTGTCAACGGCTACTCCTTTCTTCTTCAGCATATCAAACGCTCCCTGGCTCACTATGCCGGCATACACAGAGCCTACCCGGGCATGAAGACAGAGCATAGCTACAGCCAACCCCACGACGCGGTCAGCCACCGCAGCATTATGTAAACTCTTTCCTATGCTCTGAACAGCTTGAAAGAAGGGGGCTATTCCGCGCTCTCTGGAGCCGAAAAGGACCTGCCCTTTCTTCACTATTACCAGGTTCCATTTGTCCTCCTCTAAAAGAGAGCGAGCCAGGTTGATATCTTCCATGCTACTCCAAATAGCCGTCTAATCAGTGACTAAATCCTGACAGGAATATCAAAAAAGCAAAGATGCAAAATCAAAAATTACAAATCAGAATGCAAAAATCATTCTCTTCCTTCGACCCTCAAATCCATTTCTGAATTTCGCCGTGTCATTCTGCATTTCTATTTTTGCTCTTTTAGCTGGTATGTCAAGGCGCCCAGGCCAAGCTCGTGGGCGGTTCTTATGTGGACCAGGCTGTCCGTGCCATTTATCTTGCCCAGTATATCGGGAGAGCTGATGTCGGCAAATTTCCCCAGTGGCTTGTTTTGAGCAATCAGGTCCAACGATGCCTTGTCAATGGCTACCGCATCCCTGGAGGCGAGGATGCCAATATCGGGAACTACTGGAAAACCTGATGGCGCGACACAGTCACATGACCGCGTAACATCCTGGACGAAATTGATGAAAGCCACTTTAGACTGAAATCGGCTCAGTACGGCCACAGCAGCATGAGCCAGAGAAATCTGAAACCTCTCCTTACCCCCGACAGGCAGGGAGTAGACAGTTTCCGGGCAGAAATAAAGGCAACTACTGCAATCCATGCATTTCTCATCATCACGCACCATCTTCTCCTCGACTAACGACAAGGCTTTGAATCGGCATGCCTCAATGCATTGTCCGCAGCCGTTGCATTTAGAGATGTCGATGATAGACCGATTCGCCCTGTGTTGAGCAGCCTTCGACTCCTTGGTAACGCAGCCCATAGCCACATTCTTGATAGAGCCGCCAAAGCCGGCTTGTTCATGCCCTTTCACATGAGAGAGAACTATCAGAGAGTCAGCATCAGAAATCCTCCTGGCTATCTTTATCTTATCTAAAGAGCAACCAGAGATCCGCCTGGGG
>CAYGWI010000107.1:0-2854 GCA_964353715.1 uncultured Dehalococcoidales bacterium
GGGATGCCTAATCGCTTCACCTTGACATCTGAGGCTGCGGTCCTTTCCAGCAGCTCCAGCACCGCGGCACCAAAGCCGCCGCTAAGCACGTTCTCCTCTACTATAACAATCTTCTTGGCGCGGTCAGCTACGTCCAAGATAAGCTCCGTATCCAGGGGTTTGGCGAATCGGGCATTAACTACCATGGCATCGATGCCGCGCAAAGCTAAATGTCCCGCCGCCTCCAGAGAAGGCATGACGGTAGAGCCGATGCCGATTATGACCACGTCTTCACCTTGCTTCATTATCTCAGCTTTGCCTATGGGAAGCTGGTGAAGCTCACTCGCCAGGGGAATGCCTGCTGCCTGACCCCGAGGATAGCGAATTGCCATCGGATGCTCTGTACTGATAGCAGTATAGAGCAGGTCCTGAAGTTCATTCCCGTCCTTAGGTGCACTGATGATCATATTAGGCATCAAGCCAAGGTAAGATAAATCAAATGTCCCTTGATGTGTCTTGCCATCCTCTCCGACAATGCCGCTGCGGTCAAGGGCAAAAATGACAGGCAGATCAGGAAGACAAACATCGTGCAGCACCTGGTCGAAGGCACGCTGCAAGAAGGTGGAATATATGGCTACAATGGGTATGAAGCCCTGGGTAGCTAGACCGGCGGCCAGGGTAACCGCATGCTGTTCGGAAATACCGACATCATGGATGCGTTGAGGGAAATCCTTGACCAGAGAAGATAAGCTATTGCCTTCAACCATGGCAGCGCTTATCACTACCAACCTGGGATTGTCTATCAGCAGTCCCCGGACAGTCCGGGCAAATATTTGACTATAAGTAGGTACTGTGTCCGCACCTGCGCCCCTGGGAGATAGACCGTGGAAATGAGATGGATTATCCTCCGCCGGTCTGTAACCCTTGCCCTTCGTAGTCAAGACATGGACGATGACCGGCTTGTAGTAACTCCTGGCTTGAGTCAAAGCAGTCTCCAATTCAGCAATGTTATGACCATCTACGGGACCCAGGTAGGTGAATCCAAGTTGTTCCCATATCACACCGGGCATGACTACCGCTTTTGCTCCTGCCTTGAGACGGCGCAATGTCTCCTGCAGCCTCTTCCCTCCAGGCAAGGGAGAGAGCAGCCGGTGGGTCTGTTTCTTGGCCTGTATATAGCCGTGGGTGGTCCGTATTGCATTTAGATGCCTGGCCAGCGCTCCTACTGTGGGTGAAATGGACATGCCGTTGTCATTGAGCAACACTATGAGTCTTGTATCCAAATGCCCGGCGTGGTTCATGGCTTCGTAGGTCATGCCGCAGGTGAGACATCCGTCGCCGATGACAGCTACCACGTGGTAATCGCCTCCACTAAGGTCGCGGGTCAGAGCCATGCCCAGAGCCGCTGAAATGGATGTGCCGCCATGTCCGGTAGTGAAAACGTCGTGAGGACTTTCCTCTCTGTCAGGGAATCCCGACAGCCCATGGTATTGGCGAAGGGAAGGGAATTGCTTCTTTCTTCCCGTTAATAACTTATGAACATAGCTTTGGTGTCCCACATCCCAGATTATTTTGTCTTTCGGGCTGTCGAATACCCGGTGCAGCGCGACGGTGAGTTCGACTGCCCCCAGATTTGATGCTAGATGCCCGCCGTTTTCACCAACTCTGTCTATCAGTAGTTCCCTGATTTCGGAACAGAGCTGACCCAGCTCATCTTGATTCAGCCTCTTGACGTCGCTGGGGTCGTTTATCCTATCCAGTATCCTAGACACCACACTCTCCCACTTTGATTATAGCAGATTCCGTTCGTCTTTCACGTTCTATTGACAGAATTGCTGGACTAGGCTCTAAACAAGCGACTGAATATGCCTCTATAACCACCCATCTTCTCCTTGATAGCAGCATAGTTCGTCTCGCCGAGCATCAAGTCGCACAGGGCTCTCCACAACTCGTTGCCTTGGTTAAGCATGCCAAACACCAGACGGGGGGAGCGGACAAAGAACTTCGACAGGGTATGCGCGAGTCTCAATTCAGAGATTATTTCACTGTCCACAGCCTCCTGGTAATCACGCAATCCCTCTTTGCCATCCAGCAGACGTCTTTCGATGGCTGGTGCAGCAAGCTGAGCACTCTTGATCGCGTTATGAATCCCCTCACCTGTCAACGGGTCAGCAAGTCCGGCCGCATCGCCCAGAAGCAAGGCTTCATTTTGCCAAACAAGCCTCCCCCTCGTACGCGTCGGTATTAGCTGACTGCTTGACCGGGTGATGGTGTAACTGTCGAGACCCAGCGAATCCAGAAACTTCTGATGGCGGGGTCTCAATTCTCTTGCCTTTGAGGCTTGACATCCCACCCCTACAGAGAGATGGTCTCGCTTGGGGAACACCCAGGCGTAACCTCCCGGAATGTAGCCCAGGTCTATCCGGATCTGCGATTTCCATTCTGCTAGCTTTTCCTGCGGCACAGTTACCTCTGACTCTATCGCCACGAGGTGTTGCATACCCTTGCCCATGTCCAGGTCTCTTGCCACTACGCTGTAAGCTCCGTCAGCTCCAACGACAAGTCGGGAGCGGAAAGTGTTATCGGCGCCGGAAACTTCGATGCAGTCAGCACTCGCGTCTATCCTTTTGATCTGTTGACCATCGATAAGGTCAGCCCCCAGTCGCCGCGCTCTCATCACCAAAGAATAATCGAATACATCACGCATCACGGTGTATATCAGCGGCCGATCATACTGTCCCAGATAAGGACTACCGAGGTTGAAGCTGAAGCTAGCTCGATGAATCTCATCTTCTGCTATCTCAGACATGTCGAAATCGAGAAGTTTGGCTGCCTTGCTGGTGACTCCGCCGGCACAGCATTTGTAGCGCGGCAG
>CAYGWI010000108.1:0-2852 GCA_964353715.1 uncultured Dehalococcoidales bacterium
TCACACATATGCATGCAGATCACTCGGGTTTAGTGTCGACTCTGGCCGGAGAAGGGGCGAGAATCTACTTTGGCCGGGCCGATGCGGAAATTATTAGGTCCAGTACGCCCGAGCATTGGGAGAAGTTGATCGATTCTGCTCGTAAGTGCGGCTTTCCTGGAGAGGAACTGGAAAAGGCCATCGGGAGCCACCCTGGTCGCAGATATAGCCCAGGTAATTCATTGGATTTATGTGTCTTAAAGGATGGTGATACGATAAGGGTCGGGGATTACTTATTTGGATGCATTGAAACCCCGGGACACACTCCTGGTCACATTTGTCTTTACGAGCCCAGCAAGAAAGTATTCATATGTGGTGATCATATCCTTGGCGATATAACTCCCAATATCACCCTCTCCGTCGAGGAGCGAAATCCATTAAAGGAATATCTGATGAGCCTGGATAAGGTTTACGATTTGGACGTTGAACTGGTCCTGCCCGGTCATAGAAGTATCCTCAGGAGTCAGAAAGATAGAATTCAAGAGCTGAAGCAGCACCACCGGACACGGCTTGAGGAGGTCATCTCTATTCTGGAGAAGGGTAGACAAAACGCCTTCCAGGTGGCATCGCAAATGACCTGGGATATAGGTCACAAATCCTGGGATTCATTTCCTCCGGCACAGAAGTTGTTCGCTTTTGGAGAGGCTATGGCTCATCTGAAATATCTCGAGGAAGAAGGGCAAGTGGCATGGGGGATGGAAGAGCAGGGAATCATGTTTTTCATTACGGAAGATAGAAAGGAGACACACAAATGGCAGATGCTTACGTAGTCTTAGCTGGGAAGCTGGGTTATGCTGAGTCGGAGAGGCTTAAGAAGTTGCTCAAGAGGCTCATGGATAAGGAAGAAGCGGAACTTGTAGCTTCTCTTCCCTGTTCCGTGGCTGAGCTCGGCCAGAAACTGGGCAAGAAGGAAGAAAGGGTGAACGAAATGCTCAGAGGGCTCTTTGAGAAAGGAGTCATCTTCATAACTTCTAGGGGCTATCAATTTGCCAGGGACATATTTCAGCTTCATGATGCCACAGCCTGTGATGTGAGACGCGACAAGGCTTGGGGTCGCGAACTCCTCGATCTCTGGGAGGATTTTCTCCAGGCAGAATGGTACGCTGACTGGGCAAAGTTCGTTCAGACCTGGAAGATGCCCATGTGGAGAGTAGTCCCGGCCAGAAAGGCTATCTCCAAAGGAACAGGACTGCTTCCATCTGAGGATGTGGAGGCCATCCTCGATAAGGCTACCAAGTTTGCTCTGGCCAGCTGCTCTTGCCGAAGAATAGCCGAAAGGTGTGATTCGCCGGTCGATGTTTGTCTTCAAGTCAACCGGGCAGCAGAATACGCCATAACCAGAGGGACCGGTAAGGAACTGACTAGGGGTGAGGCGATTAAGATTATGGATGCTGCGGAGGAGGCTGGGCTCATACACAGTGTGTATAACAGTTCTGCGGTGACCAATGTGATCTGCAATTGCTGCTCTGACTGCTGTGTCTTCTATTATCCCCTCGCCAAGTATGATGTCCTCGCGAAGGGAGTGGCCAAGAGCAGGTTCCAGGCGGAGGTGGACAAAGCAGCCTGCGATGGGTGTCAGACGTGTGTGGAGAGGTGCCCATTCGAGGCAGTAGATATGGTCAAAGTCCCTGGGGAGAAGAAACTCAAGGCACAGATAGACTCGGAAAAGTGCTTCGGCTGCGGAGTTTGTGCCGTGGGATGCGAATCAGAAGCCATTGAGCTAATCGAAGTCAGACCTCCTGAGTACATCCCTATTTCAGGGTGACAGCCTACAAAATCTGCTTCCGGCGAGAACACTACCGGATTGCTATGCTCCAAATGGCCAAGGGACGCCAGACCTTTGAGGTGCTAGTCTGTTTCGCTGCCGGGATCTCTCCGTTCACGCAGGCGAGGGTCTACGGAGCACAGTGAGCCAATCAAATCGCTCTTGTATAGGATAATCGGAGCAGCATTCAACGACATGTCAGCTCGGGGATGCCCCAGACGTTACAGTCGGAGGTCAGCCTTGTGGCAAGTCTCGAGGAAAGCGACAAGGAGGTTGATCGCGGCCGCGATGTCCTCCTTATGGGCGGTCTCCACGACGGTGTGAATGTAACGGGTGGGAATGGAGATGGTGACAACCGGTACGCCTTCCCGAGCGGGCTGAATTGCTCCGGCATCGGTGCCGCCCCGTGGCATTATCTCAAGCTGATACGGGATCTTTCGTTCTTCTGCTAAGTTCACCAGGAACTGTACAAGCCCGGGATGAGAGATGGATGCCGAATCCTTCACCTTGATGGCTACACCCTTGCCGAGGCGCGTGACCTGCTCATGAGCTGGCACGGTGGGTATATCACAAGCAATGGTCACGTCCAGTGCCACTCCGATATCCGGTGCAACCGCGAACGCAGACGTCCGCGCCCCGCGCAGCCCCACTTCCTCCTGGACCGTAGCTATAAAGTAGACGTCAGCTTTGTGCTTTCCCAGTCTTCTCACTGCCTCAATCCCTACGTACACGCCCAATCGGTCATCAAGCGCCTTGCCTGTGACGAGGTTGCCCAGGTTAGCAAATGTCTGGACAAGAGTTACAGGGTCGCCCACGCGGACCTGTTCCTTGGCTTCCTTACCAGTGAGACCGATGTCAACGAAGAGCTCCTTCATCTCAGGTGGTTTCTTCTTCTCTTCGTCTGTGAGAATGTGGACAGGCTTGGTGCCGATGCGCCCGTATGTAGCACCGCCTCTGGCATGGACAGTCACTCGCTGAGCAATCAGAGTGCGCGGGTCAAACCCACCCACCGGTTCGATGCGCAGGAACCCCGTTTCTTCATCCACAT
>CAYGWI010000109.1:0-2850 GCA_964353715.1 uncultured Dehalococcoidales bacterium
ATTCTCACGGCTGCCGGAATTAAGACACCAGGCTTTCAGCTACTGAATCCCGAGACCATAAACATGTTTCAGCTAGACTACCCCTGCATTGTTAAGCCTTGCTGCGATGATGCCAGTAACGGCATTTCAGCGGAGAGTGTGGTTCATGACTCTTCGGCTCTGGAAAGACAGGTCGGCATGATATGCGGCTTCTATAGCAGCAATGCCATTGTTGAGACATTCATCACCGGTCGTGAGTTTAACGCCACTGTCATGGGTAACTCTGAATTCATTACTTTGCCCGTGTCAGAAATCGTCTATTCTCTGCCTCCCGGAATGCCGGAGGTTCTTACATTTGACGCCAAATGGAAGCCTGATAGCCCTTACTTTAAGGGCACGACGCCAATCTGCCCGGCTGAGATCGAGGCTGAAGAGGAGCAACGCATTGCTGGAACAATAACAACGGTTTACAGACTGCTCGGTTGCCGGGGCTATGCTAGAGTGGACATGCGGATGGACCAGGAGGGAGAGCTGAACGTCATCGAAGTGAATCCCAACCCCGATATTTCTCCTGGAACAGGCGCAGCTAGGCAGGCGGAAGCCGCCGGGATGACGTATACTCAATTCGTTGAGAAGATCGTAAAACTGGCCCTTGATGGCAAAGATGATGAAAATCACTATCCGCTTTATGTCCGCAGAAGACAAATCTCGCATAACAGAAATACTGCGAGGCACACCAGAATTCAAACCCTTTGAAGTGGCGGTAGCCGAGGAACTAATTGACTGCTACCTCGAGAACCCCCTTAGCTCAGGCTACCACATCCTCGTTGCCGAGGTGGACTCCACTGTAGCAGGTTATATCTGCTATGGGCCTGCGCCGCTGACGGAAGGGACATGGGATATCTACTGGGTGGCTGTCGCTCGGGAAAAGCAGGGCCAGGGAATAGGCGGCGCTCTCATGAAGTCCGCCGAGAAAGAAATCGCGCAGGCTAAGGGAAGGCTATCTATAATTGAGACATCATCCATACCAGCGTATGAGAAAACCAGGCATTTTCACATCAGTCAGGGCTACGAGATAATAGCTTGTATCCCGGACTTCTATGCGCCCGGAGACGATAAGCTAATCCTGCAAAAGCGGCTGAGGTGAAATCAACGGGCCGGGAACACACAATTTCCCCCAATGGTGTCTTTATCGATGGAGCCCTGTTTCAGGGCAAGTGGGTTATCTCCGTGGGCGGTTTTCTGTGCAGCTTGAACTCTATTCCGGCCTCTCGGAACAGGTCCGTAAAAGAGTCATCAGCGTATTTGCCAAAAGTTACAAAGCGCTTTATCCTGGCGTTGACCAGCATCTTGGCGCAGAGTATGCAAGGTGAATGGGTAACATAAATCGTGGCACCTTCCAGGCTCACTCCATGGAGTGAAGCCTGAATAATTACGTTCTGCTCGGCATGAATGCCGCGGCATATTTCGTGCCTGGTTCCGGATTCTATGCCCATCTCATCCCTGAGGCAGCCAAGTTCCAGACAATCTTTTAGCCCGGCAGCAGCCCCGTTGTATCCAGTGGCTAGCATATGCTTGTTCTTCACAGCCACAGCGCCTACGTGGTGGCGGCGGCAGGTGGAGCGCTCCGCTACCACAGAAGCTATCTTCAGAAAATACTCGTCAATGTTTGGCCTGGTTCTTCTTTTCATTTCAAAGCAGACAGAACTCGTTTTGCCTTCCTTTTCAGCTCCTCCAGGGAAGTTTCGTTTAATATAGTGAAGTCGGCCATGGCGATTGGCCCACCCTTGTTAATACTCTCTATCTCGGACTTATCTCGACTGGCTGCTTCTTCGAGTGCCAAGGGGCGTTCTGCTCTATGACCAAGCCTGGCATGTCTGGTAGCAGGCGAGGACCAGATCGCCAGCACCCTGAGCCTTTCCCCATAGCGCTCCCTCAATAAGGTGTACTCTTCCCAGGAGTAAAGCCCGTCTATTACGACATTAGATGATTTCAGTGAGGTGTCAACCCTGGGCAAGCTCAATTTGGCGTAAGCAGCCATCCCGTATTTCTTTCTCAGTTCCCCTCTGATACGGCGCTCGTTTTCTTCATTCGGCTCCAGTCCTCTGTTATTGAGCTCATCGTCCGTGATATCCCCAAAACGCACTTTCTCAAAGCCATGCTCTTCAAATACCCTGGCTGCTTCCGACTTGCCGGCACCGGTCATGCCCACAATCGCTATCACCTTCATGGTTTGCTCACAATCAATAAATGAATTGCGATAGTAGTTATATTAACAGGATTTGCGAGACTATCATAGAGAGAAGCTCAGTCCTTGGCGAAGACTTCGCCACCCTCACCTTCGTCCTTTCCCCTCAAGGGAGAGCAACTTCGGCCAGCCACGGAGGCGAAGGCTGCCTTGTCTAGCAATTCCGCACGGATTATACTAAGTGAAAATAACCTGAGCTGCATCAATCTAATCCGTTGGTGAATTAGTGTTTGGCATCCTCTCCAAAGAAGATATCCTGAAGATGCTGGGGGCAACCCCTCCCCTGGTAGAGAACCTGTGCGATGTCCAGCAGCAGGTTCAACCCAATGGCATAGACTTGACCCTGAAGGAAATCGCCTTGTTTTCTTCGTCCGGCAGTCTGGGCCCCAGCAATCAGAACAGAGTCCTTTCCGGTACTTCCCCGCTCGTTTTCGATGGCCTGGGCCGGGTAGACCTGTCGCCCGGGTGCTATCTAGTGACATACAACGAGGTGGTCAACCTTCCCAAAAACCTGATGGCTCTGGCCATGCCTCGGTCCAGTCTTCTGCGCTGCGGAGTCAGCATTCACAATGCGGTCTGGGATGCTGGTTATTCGGGCAGGTCGCAGTCTCTAATGGTGGTCT
>CAYGWI010000110.1:0-2849 GCA_964353715.1 uncultured Dehalococcoidales bacterium
ATGAAGACAAGTTTGCCTGAGCTGGAGAAAGCAATTGGCAAAACAAAAGCCAGGCAAATCATTGATCAGTTGCTAGACCGTCAGCTAATTACAGGAAGTCTGGAATTGGAGCCGGCAAAGATAGGGCCCAAAACGGTTCCTTACATAAAGCTAGTAGCTGATAGAGAGGAAATTGAAGCGGCGAAGGCACGCCTCGATAAGTCCAGAGCTCATAAACAGGCCGAACTCTTGAAGTCTCTGACCGGGCAGACTCAACCTATTTCAATTAGCGAACTGAGAAAACGGCTTGGTTGTTCTCCAGCCACCATCAAAGCCCTGGAAAGCCAGCATCTAGTCTCAGTGGAAAGACTCAGGGTAAGACGTGACCCCCTGGCCCATCTTAGCTTTACGCCCTCGCCACCTCCGGTTCTTACCTCATCTCAACAAACTGCCTGGGAGTTGATTCATGACGTCATGGTGGGGAAACGTACTCCATCCGGCCGTCCGCCGATCTTTCTCCTTTTTGGCGTTACAGGCAGCGGCAAGACTGAGATCTACCTGCGAGCTTTGGCCGAGATTGTTGCCGCTGGCAAGCGAGGCATCTGCCTTATACCTGAAATCGCTTTGGCCCAACAAACGGTAGAGAGATTTGCCAGTCGCTTCCCCGGACGTGTGGCAGTAATGCATAGCGGTCTTTCTCCGGGAGAACAATTCGACGAATGGCAATGGATAATGGAAGGAAACAGCGATGTTGTCATTGGCCCGAGGAGCGCCTTATTTGCCCCGCTACCCGACCTCGGTCTTATCATTATTGATGAAGAGCATGAATGGACATACAAGCAAGAAGACAAACCACCTCGCTATCATGCTCGCGACGCAGCCATAAGACTGGCTCAACTCAGTGGCGCTGTTGTCATCCTGGGCAGTGCTACCCCTGATATCGGCAGTTTTCATAAAGCACAGCAGGGCGAATATCAGCTTGTGGAGCTAAAGGAGAGAATTACTCCTCGTCCGAGCACCCAACGCCCTGGTTGCTCGGCTCTCCCTGAAGTCACAGTAGTGGATCTGAGGGAGGAGCTCAAAGCCGGAAACACAGGCTTATTCAGTCGTTCATTACTAGCTGCCATGAAAGATACCCTGGTGCAGGGCCAGCAGATAATCCTTTTCCTTAACCGTCGGGGCACAGCTACCTTTGTTCGCTGTCGTAGTTGCGGCTTTGTCTATCGCTGTCCCCGCTGCTCCATAGCCCTTACCTACCATTCAGCGGAGAAAAGGCTGATTTGCCATCGCTGCCGTTATTCTGCTCCAGTATCCGCAAGCTGTCCTCGCTGTCTTCAGCGCCATCTCAGGCTTCTGGGCATTGGCACACAGAGAGTAGAGGAGGAGGTGAAGCACTTCTTTCCTCCGGCGAGAGTGCTTCGCTGGGACAGGGATGTGGTTACCAAGAGATATGCTCATGAGGAGTTGCTGAAGAACTTTCGTGACCGCAAGGCAGACGTGCTCGTTGGCACCCAGATGATAGCCAAGGGATTGGATCTGCCACAAGTGACGCTAACCGGGGTAATCAATGCCGATACTGGTCTTAATTTTCCTGATTTCCGTAGCGGTGAACGCACTTTCCAGCTTCTATGTCAGGTAGCTGGCAGAGCTGGGCGCGGGGTTAAAGCCGGAAAGGCCATCATTCAGACTTACTCCCCCGATAACTACGTCATTGAAGCTGCTGCCAAGCATGATTATCTGGGGTTCTATAATAAAGAAATAGATTATCGCCGCCGATATAATTATCCCCCCTTCAGCCAATTAGTCCGTTTGGTCTACAGCCACGCCAATGAGGAATCATGTCGCCGCGAGACGGAAAGGGTATATCGTCTGATTCTTGAGGAAATGGCAAGAGAGGGCGCGATTGATTTCAATGTGATTGGTCCTGTCCCAGCTTTCGCCCTCCGAGCCAGGGGCAGGTATCGCTGGCAAGTCTTCCTCCGCGGCCCTGACTCGTCTCGGGTCTTATCACAGCTCGATTTGCCGCGGGGCTGGACCATAGATGTCGACCCGGTAGGAATGGTCTGATTCTACGGGTAATTCTCAGAAGATGACTAAGATCTAAACTCTTCATTTGGCAGCTCTTGCATCGAGGAATTAGCAGGGCAGGTTTTCTTTGTGAGGGGAGAAGGGCTTATGCCAGAATACTCGGAAGGGTGCAATTAGATGTTGTTCCGGCGTTATCCTCCGATGGCGGGTGGGAAGATGTGCAGCACGTCTCCTTCTCTCAGGGCAGTGCTCTTAAGATTGCGCAAGGTGACACCGTTCAGCAGAATGAGCGAATAGTCCTGTATCTTCCCATCTAAATGGACACCAGCGATTTCGAGGTTTTCCCGGAGTCGAGGACCAAATTTCTCTTCGACCTGGCCTAGCGCGTTTTGTATATCGTCAGCCTGCAAAGTGGTGCTATCTGTGCCCAGATAGGAACGCCATAGACTATAGAAGCGCACCGTAATCAACGCCATTTCCCTACCTTCCTAGTTCAATTCTATCAATAGTAAATTCTCTGGCATCAACGAATAGGATTCGGTTACGTACAGGTGGGCCGACTCCGGTGACGATTTTGACCACCTCTTGGACCTGCAGTGCGGCAATCATGGCTACCGTGGCTGGAGGGTTACCAATCTTGGTTTCTATGCCCTGTTCGGGCACGGTATCGGAGGATGACCCATAGAGTGAAGACAGTCCCACGTCTCCGGGGAAGATAGTCATAAGTTGTCCACTGAAGCCGCCTATCGAGGCATAAACATAGGGTATTGCCAATTGACGACAAGCGTGCTCGACTACCAGTCGTGATGATAGATTATCAAGCCCATCAACTACCACCCGGG
>CAYGWI010000111.1:0-2830 GCA_964353715.1 uncultured Dehalococcoidales bacterium
GAATCTGCCTGCTCACCTATCGGGGGAATCCTTACAGCGGCGGGCAAGGTATTTATATCTACTACCTGTCGCGCGAGTTCCAGCGGATGGGGCATGAAGTGGAGGTAATCTCCAGCGCGCCCTTCCCCGAAGTGAGTGAAGGAATAATCCTGCATCAGCTCAGAAGCTCGAGCATATATCACCCGGGAAGCTCTTTAAGAGGGAACCTCCCCAAAGTCAGGAACCCCGTTGACCTGTATGAACTTTGCGCCAGCCGCCTGGGAGTCTTCGCGGAGCCCTGGGCATTTAGCTTCAGGGCTTATGCCAAGCTGAAAGAGCTTTGTAAACAGCGCCGTTTCGACATTATTCATGATAATCAAGGCCTGGGTTACGGGCTCCTGTTGATGAAAAGACTGAAGGTACCAGTCATAGCCACCATACATCATCCTCTCCCTATAGACAGCCAAGCTGACCTGGAGCAAGCCAATGGATTCAGACAGAGATGGAGGATCAGAAGATTCTATTCGTTCATTCGCATGCAAGCTTTCGTGGCGCGACACCTGGACCGGGTAATCACGGTATCACAAAGCTCCGCCAAGGACACAAACCTCTTCTTCAAGGTGCCCGCTGACAGATTGAGAGTGGTCTACAATGGCATAGATACCGAGATTTACAGTGTGAATGAAGAGGCAAGCCGGGCCCGCGATGGCTTGATCATGGTCGCCAATACCGACGATAGAAAAAAGGGCGTACTTTACCTGCTGCAAGCACTGCAATTGCTAAGAGAGGACAGCATAAAACTGACCATCGTGGACGACGCTGATCGACATTCTTCCTACATAGAAGATGTGGGGCCACTACCTTCGTATGGTTTCAAACTGGTGAGGAAGCTCAATTTAGACGGGCTGGTGCACTTCACCGGGAGGCTAACGCGGGATGAACTGGTGAAACGTTATTCAGCGGCAAAAATAGCCGTGGTGCCTTCTCTCTACGAGGGTTTTGGGTTACCTGCTGCTGAAGCTATGGCCTGTGGTGTTCCCGTTATAGCCACAACCGGAGGGGCGCTGCCCGAGGTAGTAGGTGACGCCGGTATTCTGGTGCCTCCAAGAAACGCCGACGCCCTGGCTGCCGCAATCAAGCAGTTGCTCAACGATGAACAGGCACAACAACGGATGAGCGAGGCAGGGAGAAAGAGGGTGAAACAGAAATTCAGTTGGGAGCAAGCAGCCAGAAAAACGCTCGAAGTCTACCAGGAGATGCTCACGACGAGATGATTACTGTAGAACCCGACATTCTGGGCATAAATAATGGGGACATTACTCTAGACGCGGGCTGCGGCGACGGCAGACACTCCTGGGAAGTCTACAATAGAAAGCACTCACCCATCGTGGCCTTTGACATTGATACAGTGTGCGTCAAGAAGAACAAGTACATGTTAGATTCATTAAAAGAACAAAGAAAAATCAAGGGCGACTATCATGTCCTCATAGCAAATGTGACAAGGCTACCGTTCAAAGCTGGCAGCTTCAACAAGATTATCTGTTCTGAAGTCCTGGAGCATATTCCTGAAGACAAAATCGCAGTCAAGGAGTTGATCAGAGTACTGCGCAAAGACGGCACCATTGGGTTCAGCGTGCCTCATTATGTGGCTGAATCAGTCTGCTGGAAGTTATCGAAAAAGTATTATGGTTTCCCTGGAGGGCACATCAGGAAATACAAGACGCGGGAGCTGCTCGATCTTGTGGATACTGCCGGCTTATCCGTTTATAGTATTCGCCACAAGCATGCCCTTCATTCTTTCTACTGGATGCTTCGCTGTGTCTTCGGGGTCAAAAAAGAAAAGGCCCCAATCCCCTCACTGTATAACAGGTTCCTGGAATGGGACTTGCGGGCTAATCACAGGTTCTTCCGCTGGGTAGAAGGCTTACTGAATCACTTCTGCCCCAAGAGCGTCGCTATCTATGCGCGAAAAAAAGAATACGGGTCGCCGCAATAATACCGCTTCACCCAACTGTCCTGGTTTTCAGAACACGAACTAGCTACTTGAGGGCGAAATCGCTCCATCCAGCCACAGTTTCGCCTTTGTCAAGCTAGTGAAAGGCGGGGCTTTAGTCCTCTACCACCCGGCAAAAAGCTTTTCCAGGTTCCTGCTAAGTAAAATAGGCAATGAGTGCTACCACCCCTATCAGGATGAGCCAGATGCCCACCAGATAATTGAGGATCTTAGGAAAAATCATCACTATTATCCCGAAGACGAGGCTGATGATTCCTCCAATGAGTCCCAATCCAGGCAGTGAGTCAAGAAAATCCATAGATTATCACCTCCTATGATTTAGCTGCTACTAGTATGATATGAGGACAAGCATTTCGTCAATAGGTAAGTTTCCCATTGTTACCAATTGAGCTTCATCAAGCGCCAGACAATCGGAAACTTGAACTGGGTCATGCCTTCGAGTAAAATAGCAGACACCATGATTGGGTTTGAGCACATCAGGAGAATGTCCCGGACGTCCCCGTCTAAAATAGTGCTTCTGATAATAGATGGCCTGGGCGGCCTGCCTCATCCTGAAACCGGCAAAACGGAATTGGAGTCAGCCAGGAAGCCCAATCTGAATCGCATAGCCAGGGACTCGATTTGCGGGCTCATTGACCCTGTTAGCCCGGGAATTACGCCGGGCAGTGCGCCAGGGCATCTAGCCATTTTTGGCTATGACCCTATCCAGTATCATATCGGGCGGGGAGTAATGGAAGCTCTGGGAATAGACGTAGAACTGAAGCCAGACGACATCGCGGCCCGGGGTAATTTCTGCACGGTTGATGACAAGGGAATCATTACCCACAGGAGGGCAGG
>CAYGWI010000112.1:0-2793 GCA_964353715.1 uncultured Dehalococcoidales bacterium
GCCTATGCCTGCAGACGGCTACCACGGCAATTACATGATCGACCTGGCCAAAGAAATAGTTCAAGAGCAGGGTGACAGATTCTTGTCGTTGCCCGACGGTGAGGCAGTTTCACGACTAGCGGAGGTGGGGGTTGCCAAGATGCTGCAGACAATTAGGCAGGACCTCCAGTTAGTAGACGTCGTTTTTGACAATTGGTTCTCAGAAAGAAGCCTTTACAGGGGCGGGCAATATGAGCGGGTTATGGGACTGCTCCACAGCGGGCGCTACATTGTTGAAAGAGCAAATGCTACCTGGTTTGAGTCGAGCTCCCTGGGCGAGGATAAGGACAATGTCCTGGTACGCGGCGATGGTTCTCCCACTTATTTTGCCTCGGACATTGCCTATCATTACAACAAGTTTCTGGAGCGCAAATTCGATAAGGTGATTGATATCTGGGGGGCTGACCATCAGGGACACGTCCCTCGAATGAAAGCGGTGCTCAAAGCCTTAGGATGTGACCCTGAGCAGCTCAAGGTCATAATCTGCCAGCTAGTTACTTTGAGGCGTGGGGAAGAGATAGTCAAGGTATCCAAGCGCAGTGGCGATATCGTTACCTTACAAGAGGTGATACAAGAGGTCGGCCCGGATCCGTGCCGCTTCATATTTCTAAGTCGCTCTGCTGATAGCCAGATGGATTTCGACATGGAACTGGCTAAGAAGCAATCAGCAGAGAATCCTGTGTATTATGTCCAATACGCTCACGCTCGGATTGCCAGTATTTTGCGTCTCGCGAACCAACGAGAAATAGACTACAGTCAGGGCGACGTTTCATTGCTTACCACCGAACCGGAGTTGACTTTGATTCGCCGCCTAATACTCCTCCCCGAAATAGTAGAACGGGTGGCTGTCACTCTCGAGCCCCACCACCTGCCTTACTATGCCCAGGATTTAGCCACTGCGTTTCACAGCTTCTATAAGCAGTGCCGGGTTGTTTCCGAGGACGAAACGCTCACCAGGGCCCGACTCAAGCTGGTCAAGGCAAGTCAGATTGCCCTGGTTAAAGTCCTTCGCCTGATGGGCATGGCCGCTCCGGAGAAGATGTGAAGCTTCTCAACACATCTGGCTTCTTGACGAACAACAATTCTCTCCTGTATCATTCGTTGAGATTGCCATTCTTTTGCCTCGCCTTGTAGCGGAAGCTTATGTGGGTGGGCTGATAGTATACGAAGTACAGACTAAGCTGGTTCCAGAGACTCGTTTGGGTGAGACTAGTGAGGTTGTTAAGTGTAGTGCTAGCAGTCTTCTTCATTCTATGGACAGGGAGAAGCGTACACTGCTTAGGGCAAGAACTGAGGAGGGAAAATGGCACGCGAGGTCAGAATCTACACGACATCTACATGCCCCTACTGCAAGATGGCTAAGAAGTTCCTGGATGATAACGGCATCAAGTATCAGGAATTCGATATAGCCAAAGACAAGGCGGCCCGCGAAGAAATGAAGAACAAGTGTAATTCCCTGGCAGTCCCCACAATCTGTTTCGATAGCGAAGTGTTCATCGGGTTCGATGAGGCAGAGCTCAAAAAGCAATTAGGACTTTAGTCCGCTAGAGCAAGCTATGTACGAATTGATCATTGTTGGCGCCGGCCCCGCCGGCATGACGGCAGCAGTGTATGCCGCCAGGAAGAAACTGAACACGGCGCTCATCAGCTACGATATTGGAGGACAAGTCCTCTGGACTACTGGCGTTGAAAACTACATGGGATATCAATTCATCGAAGGGTCCGAGTTGATGCAGAAATTTCAGGAGCAGGTACGACAGTTCCCTCTTGATATGAAAACCGGAGGGAGGGTCAACAACTTGTCCCGTACAGACGCGGGCTTCGAGGTGAGAACAGATAAGGGTGAAAACTACCGGGCCAGGGCAGCCATAATCGCCACAGGCAAGCGTCCTCGCCAGCTAGATGTTCCAGGCGAGGAGAAGTTGAGGGGCAGAGGAGTTACCTACTGCGCTATCTGCGATGGCCCTCTCTTTGCTGGTGACAATGTTGCTGTCATCGGTGGAGGCAACTCGGCACTGGAAGCTGCCGAGGATATGGTCAGAATAGCCGAACATGTCTATTTGGTGTCGCTGACTCCTCTTACCGGCGACCAGGTGCTGATTGACAAGGTGAGGAATGCCAACAATTTGACGATGTTCCTAGAACACGAAGTCCTGGAAGTAGAAGGGGGGAGTCGTGTTGAAGGAATAAAGTTGAGGAACTTGAAAACCAAACAGGAAAAGGAATTAGAAGTCAGCGGCATATTCATCGAGATCGGACTCATCCCCAACTCGGAGCCGTTCAAGAGGATGGTCCGTCTAAATCGCCTTGGAGAAATCGAGGTAAATTGTGCCAACGAGACCAGCGTACCCGGGCTTTTCGCCGCCGGTGATGTCACTAATGTCCCTGAAAAACAGATCGTGGTCGCTGCCGGGGAGGGCGCAAAAGCTGCCCTTCAAGCTCACCGCTATCTCCAGAGGTTAAGTCAATAAACAACAAGGGAAATTAAAATGGCTGCTAAGAAAGTGGATGAAAGATACCGCTGCAATGTGTGTGGCAATGAAGTCACCGTGACCAAGGTCGGCGGCGGCACTCTAGTTTATTGTGGCCAGGACATGGAATTGGTTAGCTCTTAAGGTTTCAAAAGGAGTAAGTAAATGGAAGATGAACAAGTCAGGACGTTGAAGGTGCTCCAGCTCGCTGTCCAGATGGAGGTGGACGGCAAGGAGTTTTACCAGAAGGCAAGCCGGAAAAGCAGCAACAAACTGGCGAAGG
>CAYGWI010000113.1:0-2738 GCA_964353715.1 uncultured Dehalococcoidales bacterium
TCAACATATACGCAGGCGAGAAGAAGCTGTCTTTGCCCGTAACCGAGGTCAAGAGCTGTGTGCCCAGGCATTGTCTGGTCTGCCAGGACTTCGCCGCCGAACTGGCTGATATCGCCGTCGGCAGTGTTGGCTCCGCCGAGGGATGGTCCACAGTGATAATCAGGACTGAAGAGGGCGAAGAAGTCTTTGACGGCGTGGTGGGAAGGGGGCTTGTAGAATCAAAAGACATAGGAGACATTGCTGACGTAAAGGAAATTGCTGGCAGAAAGAAGGAGAAGGCTAAACAGACAGAGGATACGTTCAAGTTGAGGAAGCAGGGGTTGGACAAGAAGGAGATTGCTGCCTTACTGGGGATAACGGAGGAAAGAGTGGCCCACCGGCTGGATGGGATTTGAGTGCCTGGAACGTTTTACGGATCAGGGTCAGGAATTCAGGCTTCAGATCATGGCCTGTGGTACGAAATTTGAAGGGAGGGGATCCAGACCGGGGGATTTACAGTTTGCCTGGTTGACATAATTTGCTTGACTGAGACAATCTACTAGCATCCTGCTTAACAAGTTTCATGTCGCCTGCCGTTCTAGAAACTGCCTGCAACGGGCTCGAGAGCCGGAAGCCTTAGTCCCTCCCGAGATCTATTGGTTACCGTTTGGCTGTCTTGGCGGGTGTCTTGCTCGGCGAGGTCATCTTCTTGCTCAGGGCGTCATGGTCGCCACCGCTCATACCGGCGATGTGCCTGACCAGCTTCTTCCTGGACTCGACGTCATACTGGGTAGTGATGGCAATCTGTTCCATGATAGGTGAGCCGCCACCGTGGTAGCTGCCGATATTGTGTATGCCTCCGGCCGCTGAGCAGAGCACGTCACCCAGGTAACGCCATAGCTGTGCCTGGTCCTCGACGGGCATATCTGGATTGCGCTTAGTGTATTTCAAGAGGAAATCACGGGTCTCCGGGTTCAGGAAATCCTTCTCGTGAGGGAAAGTTGCTGCCACGCCGCCGGCGATGTCACAGAGCATCTCTGCCTCATGATAGACCGCCTCACCCGTCAGGCAGCGGCCGACGTTGCAGTAAATCGAATTGGGTATATAGGAGCCCGGGCCATAGGGCACAAATCCTATCCCTGGTATGTAAACCTCTGGCTTGCCCAGGTCAGAAGCTGTGTATCCTGCAGCATAGCCGAGCTCGGTGACCATGATAATGTCAGCCAGCTTCTTCCGGACTCCGGGTGTTTTGTGGATGTTGTTCACCTCGGCGGCCAGGGCTGCGGTCCCCAGAAGTACGTCGCCGAGAGCTGGTTTGCAGCCAGAATAGGAATGGCGGTGGAACAGGGCGAAGAGGAGAGCCAGCACGCCGCCGTGTTGCCATTCGCCGGCGAGGAAGACTCTTTCCCAGGGCACGAAGCAGTTGTCAAATATCATATAGGAATCTGTAGCTCCGGGCAGGAAGCCACGCTTGAAGTGTTCCCTGGCCCTGAGGTTATGTACGGTAACGACCTGCTTCAGTCCTTCCCAGTCGCCGGGGATGGCAAAGGCGACAGCATAGTCTTTGTCCTCCGGACGCAACGCCCGCGTCGGCACTACCAGTATCTCGTCGGCAACTGATGCCTCGGAGATGTGCAACTTGCAGCCGCTGACGATGATACCGTCGCTCAGCCTTTCTTTGATGCGCACGTAAGCATCGGGGTTTGGCTGGTCAGCAGGCCTGAGCATCCTATCGCCCTTGACGTCCGTCTGGGCGCAGCAGCCCACCAGGTCTTCGGTTTGGAAGCGAGTAAGCCACTTCTTGAAGTTCTCGTGGTACTGTGTGGCGCCTTTGTTCACCTTGTCTGCTTCGTAAGAAACGTTGTAGATGGCATTGGTGCCGTCAATGCCCATGCAGCGCTGGATGCAGCCGGCCACTTTCTGGCAGAGCATGCGGGTCATGTCCTGCTTCTTGTGCAGGTCGTCGGTGTTCTGGTGGATGTGAGTGAAGCGGCTGATGCGCTCGCCGGTGAGATGAGAGATAGCGGTACACAGGTCCTGGTTCTCTGGCTTGAGAGCCTCGTCAAATGTGGTGCCGATGGTATTTATACAGTCCGTCTGTAGCTCGTCTGTGCGGTCGATCAGGGCACCATCGAAGTAAACATTTCGCTTCATTTTTGCCAGGCCGTGTATGTACTGCTTTTTTGTCCTCATTTCTTCCTCCTTGCTTGGTGATAACTAAAGCTGCAATACTTTGTCTGTTCGCGAACTGGTGAAGACCATAGTATAGCGTGTGCGGCAATGGCAGGCAAATTCTTCCCCTCGACTCTTTCAGATTGACAAGAGGTCAGTAGATTGGTGATAGGGGCCGAGACCCGCTTCGTTAAGATTCTTTTCCCAGCAGATGACTCAACATCTTGTCGTACCCGGGTGGGTGCGGCGAGTTGTATCTCAAAAACGTGGGAAGCGGATACCTGAAAACCCCGATTTTGTGACCTAGTTCCAGACCTTGGATCGTTTTCTCAATTTTGCTCATCGGTATCGAGAAGGCGCACTCATAATCCTGAGTGTGAGGGATCACCCGTTCGCCAAGGCCTATCAAGGCGAACTGGCACTCGTCTTTCTCGATGGTCCGGGTGATATAGGTTGTACATCCGGCTCCTGCAGCCAGAGTAGCGTCTAGACTTGGCTTACCTGTTCCAGTGAGGTAGCCCGTCAGAAGCAGCCATATTTGAGCGGGATTGCCATAAACCAGGATAAGATGTGGTTCAAATGTAGCT
>CAYGWI010000114.1:0-2736 GCA_964353715.1 uncultured Dehalococcoidales bacterium
AAGACCTTAGCCCGGGAACTGAATGTGCCTATCTTGGCCCTATCACAACTCAGTCGGGCTGTAGAAGCGCGTCCCTCCCATGTACCCCAGCTTTCGGACCTGCGCGAATCTGGCAGCATTGAGCAAGATGCTGACGTGGTTGTTTTCATTCACCGAGAAGACCTGAATTGCTCTCCTGAGGATTGGAGCAAGGTGCATGATATCGAGAGGGAACCTTACCCCCGCGGCATCGCTGATATTATCATAGCCAAACACCGCAATGGCCCTTTAGGACAAATCAAGCTGCGCTTCCTGGAAAGAATTGCCAAGTTTGACAATGTACAGGCTGAGCTGATCTCTGCCTCTTAGGGTGAAAAAATGCCTGACCGGCAATTATCAAGCTCTCGAAGGGAAACAGATTCTATCTCCTTGCCTGACTCTTTATTCACCCAGGTGATGCCTAAAATTCAGGACCTGGTTGAACTTAAAGTAGTGTTGTATGTGGCTTATCTTATCCTGCGAAAGCAAGACCATCCTCAATTTGTTACTTACAAAGAACTGAAAGCTGAAAGCTGTCGGCTGTCAGCTGAGTTAGACGAGGAGACGCTTCGCCGAGCTTTGGACTCGGCTGTCAAGCACGACATTCTATTGCGCTCGACATCAAATATAGATGGGGTGCTCGAGGATGCCTATTCTCTGACCGTTGATAGCCGTCAGCCGCCGACCCGCCTGCCAAGCCTCGGCGGGCAGGCCATCAACATCTTCGCTCTCTACGAGCAGAATATCGGCATGATAACGCCCATAATTGCTGAAGAACTTAAGGAAGCAGAGAAGCTTTATCCACCCCAGTGGATTGAAGAAGCCTTTAAGGAAGCAGTTACGCTGAATAAACGCAGTTGGAGATATATAGCCCGCATCCTCGAAAGATGGGCTAGCGAAGGTAAAGACAGTGGAGAACATAGGAGAAATATTAAAAAGATTGACCCCGACAAATATATCAAGGGCCAATATGGACACATGGTCAGAAGGTAACACTCCCCTTCCCTCGGAAGAAGGCGCGGGTGAAATCTGCCCTATTTGCAAAGGGGCGGGCTTCGTTCATCCTGCTCTAGATTCAGGGAAAGTCGATTTCAGCCGGGTGGTGCCCTGCCGATGCAGTAAAGGGCAGTTGAGAAAGAAAAAAACAGAATATCTTGAGAAATACAGCAATTTGGGTTCTCTGTCGCAGCTTACCTTTGACAATTTATCTCCTAAAGGAAGGGCGGCGAGTGCCATTTCCCAGGAGCGCTTTGCTCAGGTCTACCAGGCCGCCAAAGTCTTTGCTGATAATCCCCAGAGTTGGCTGGTATTCTTAGGTCCCAGCGGCTCCGGCAAAACGCACCTGGCTTGTGCTATCGCCAATCATCGGCTCAGCTTAAGAGAGCCTGTATTTTACATCGGTATTTCTGACCTCCTGGACCACCTCCGCTCCGCTTTCAGCCCCACAAGCGACACCACTTATGACGAGCTGTTTGAGCAAGTAAAGAATGTGCCTCTATTAGTGCTTGATGACCTTACTCCGGGAAGTGCTACTGCCTGGTCTAAAGAGAAACTGGAGCAACTCCTTCAGCATCGCTTCAATACCAGACTGGCCACGGTAATCACCACCGATGTACCGCTGGAAAAAATGGATGAACGCTTACGTGGCCATCTTACTGATAATAAATTCTGCCAAGTATGGGTGATTGAGCAAAAATCGCCCCTGGAATCCCGTGGTGGCCTAGAGTTAGAACTATTACGAAATATGACCTTTGATAGTTTTGACCACAAGAGAATGGAACTTCCTTCGGAACAGCGTCAACAGCTGCGCCAGGCTTTCAACTTAGCCCTAGAATTCGCTCGCTCCCCCGAGGGTTGGCTGATATTTCAAGGCGTTAATGGCTGTGGCAAGACCCATCTAGCGGCAGCTATCGCTAATTACCGGCTGGCGCAGGGAAAGCCAGCCTTCTTTGTGGTTGTCCCCGACCTTCTGGACCACTTGCGTTCTACATTTAGTCCGGATAGCAAAATATCCTATGACGAATTCTCTGAGAAGCTTAAGGAAACTCCGCTGCTGATACTCGATGACTTCGGGGAGCAGTCAGCCACGCCCTGGGCTCAGGAGAAGCTATATCAATTGATTAATTACAGGTACAATGCCCGGTTACCCATGGTGGTCACCACATGCCTTTCTTTGGAGGAGATTGAGCCCCGGATCAGCTCACGAATGGTAGACCCCAAGCTCAGCATGGTATTCAACATCAACGCACCTGATTATCGGGGCAATGTAAAGCCGACACGGCAAACCAAACGCTACTGAGTTGCGTGTTCGGCCATCAGTGCCAGTCACCCCTCGTCGATCTTTGCGAGGCATCGCCCTTTGTCTTTGCAAGAAGCGAGATTCCTCGCTCACGCTTCGGAACAGGCTCCGCAATCTCGGTGGGGCTGTGGAGTCGGTGATTGCCACGCTTCGCTCGCAATGACAGAAAGGGGAAGGTATTGCTTCGGCTGACTTTCTTAGTCTCGCACTGACGGGGCGCAGAGAACAACACAGTTGATCTCAGCCTTTCTGTCACTTTTTATTGACTTCCCAGTATTTCGCCAGGATACCGCTCCCCACCCAGCAGGCTATGGCTATGATTAGAGCGATGCCGAAGCTCAGGGCCGTGAATATCCCCACCAAAAGCACTATCAGTCCCGCCAGACCAATAAGGCTGACATAGGCAATCTTGGCATTTC
>CAYGWI010000115.1:0-2732 GCA_964353715.1 uncultured Dehalococcoidales bacterium
TGCCTTCCCCTGCCTATAAGCAGAAGCACCACAATAACAACCAGGGCAACGATTGCAATGGCTATCCACAGTGGTTCCATGAATACCTCCTTTTAGAAGTACTGGCTACTTTCGAGAATTATAGCACTGAGGGCAAAGAGAAGATAGATAATTACCGGGGAAAAACATCGGGATGTATCTTGATTCATAATAAGAGAAGACTCACACAGGAAGCCCATCGGCAAAAGTCGCCACCTAGGAAAGCAGTGATGACTGTGATTCCTCCATAGCAGGCGATGTGACTATCTGGGATTGCCCCCCGAAATCTATTTCTGTTTCCTGCTCTCCAAGAAGGCTCGTATCATCGATACTTCCATACATACTATGACAAGGATCAATCCAAAGGATGAAACGAGCCATATTATGGGTGTGAACCCGCCAAGCCTCACATCTAAGGCTGCAGTCACGATGCCGACAACGAATAATGCCAATGCCGGCCATTCGAGAATATTATGATATCGTGTAAACTTCTTGCTTTCTATCTCATAGATTTCTTCTTTAGACTTCTCATTTGCCATAAGTTCACCTCCCAAGGTTGGTTAAGTCTGAGAATACCCTAAATACACCGGATACCTCCTGACAGCGAAACCAAGCCTATCCCATAGCTTCTTGCCTGTCAATCATGGTGGGGCGTAGCAGAGGTCAGAATTGTTGGGCTGCTTTCAGATGGTTTGAGTGGTGAGGCGACAAAACAGGCTTTTGCTACTTGCCACTGCGCCTCGACCCTATGAATTCCTCTCTTTTGTTGTCTAAGGCCAAACCCTGTGCTGTATGATTGATCTCCCGGGGCATCTTCTCTTCAGGGGCCACGGGAAAACCCGATTACCGTTGCCCCTTCTTCATCTTCTCAACTTCCTTCTTGATGGCCTCATCATCGGACCCTTGCTCAAAAACAAACATGCGGAGAACGTCTCCAAGTACAAAGACACCCCAGATCCCTAGCGGCCACAGGAACCAGGGATAGCCTCGCCCCGATAACGCCCAAATAACAACAAGTACTGCATTGACTACGGCGTAGGTTACCAGTCCACCATAAAAACGCTTCTTGTCTTTGACCCTCTTTCTGGCTTCCTCATAGATTTGATCTTCAGACGGTTCTTTTGGCATTTCTGCACCTCCTGTTTCTGCCTTGTGGAGCTATTCTATCAGTTGCACCGCCCCCAGCGAAATGCCCGGGAGTAGGTAACTCATGCCCTTTGAAAACAGCGAGACTGATAGAACATCTAGATTCCACAGACGGGAAGGATATTGGCACCCTATTCTGCAAATAATTCACAACTGCCGATTGCAGTTTCAACAAAAGCCCTCTAAAATCACATCACGGAGAAAATCGATTATCCTACGGGTTGAAAGACGCAGGATCGAAAAGATGAATTCCAGTAAGGTCGTTGGAATAGTCTTTTGAAGGAGAAAACCTTATGAGTGTCAAGAAGGAGTATCTATCGCCCTGTGGAATGTATTGCAGTGTTTGTGCGGTGCGGGCGGCGGATCGCGACAATGATCAGGAACTTAAAGGAATGCTGGCCCCGATTTTCGGAGCAAAACCTGAACAGATAGCCTGTGAAGGCTGCCAGTCCGAAGAAACGTTTCAATTCGCTAAGGCTTGTGCTATCAGGGCTTGCGCGGGCGAGAAGCGCCTCGAAAGCTGTCATCAGTGCAAAGATTTCCCGTGCAACCATTTCAAGACTTTCCCGTTTGAGATTGCCAAGCAGCAGATGTTGGCAGCCCTACCGCGCTGGAAGGAATTGGGGACCGAGAAATGGGTGATGGAAACGGAGAAACGTTTCACCTGTTCTCACTGCGGGTCGCTCCTACACCGCTATGCGACGGTGTGCAACCGCTGTCGAAAGCCGACCGATTTTCTTAGGTAAGGGCAGGATGGAACGAAAATTGAGTGTAGTTCTGAATGCTGGCGGTCGCGCACGCGGTGGCTGGAAAACGGAAGCCCATAGGCTCGCCTAGCCATCGGGATGTTTGTCACGCCATGCGTATGGCAGTGTTTCACGGCGGCTCGAATAGCATAGCCAGTGTTTATGAGACATTACTCCGTCATTGTTAAACTGTTAGCATATCGTGTTATGAATCCTGGTGGTGAATTGCTGGTTAGAGAATATGGCTCAGAAGAATCCTGAATGCAATAGCGAGCAATATGAGGGCGCCGATTACCTCAGCTCGTTTGCCAATCAGCTTGCTGGCTCTCTTGCCCAATTTGAATCCTGCTGTCGTGACCAAGAAAGCCACTGCACCGATAGTCGGACTGGCTAGCGCAATGTTCACGTCTATGAAGGCAAAGGACAGGCCAACGGCCAGACTATCGATGCTCGTCGCTATTGATAACGTAATAAGCAAGAATCCTCTAGTAATATCGATTTCCTTGCGCTGGCTAGGTTCAGGACGAAGTGCTCCCCAGAGCATTCTTCCACTGACAATTGCGAGCAAAGCGAAAGCCACCCAATGGTCATAATCGGCAATTAGGTCGACAACGGTTCTGCCGGCAAACCACCCAAGCAGCGGCATCAGAGCCTGAAATAGCCCGAATGAGAAGGAAACACGCAGTAGGCGCGACCAAGAATGGTTCAGCTTTGAAATACCACCACTTATGGCTACGACGAAACAATCGGCAGACAAACCTAAAGCTATGGGGAAAACGGATAGGAAATCGTTGCTAACCACCAATTAAGTATGGCATGTTA
>CAYGWI010000116.1:0-2729 GCA_964353715.1 uncultured Dehalococcoidales bacterium
ACAGAACGTCAGGCTGTTGCATCGCCACTATCTTTGTCCCCGGAAATGACACCCAAGGAATTGCTGCAGGCCAACGTAGTGGGGCATTTCATCAGGATTTCCGTTCTTCTCTCGCAATTGCTGTCCGACCAGCTCTTCGCGTTTCCTGCGGTAGTAGACGCTCGGCAGTAGCCAGTAGTCAGCAGCCGATAGTCACTCGCTACCCGTCAACCGACGGCAGACAGCCGGCAGCCTCCAATCCCCAATCTCTGATCCCCAGCCCCACTAGTCAGCAGTCAGGAGTCAGCGTTTGGAGGTTAGCCAATCGGATTGCCACCTCGCCTGCGACTCCTCGCAATGACAAACGAAGATGTAGTGCGAGGCTTTAGCCTCGTGCCAAGGGGGGATTGCACGACCTTGAAAGGTCGCACTACAATTCTGTTTGGAATTTAGTCAATCAGATTACCACGTCACCCCGATTCGCTGGAGCTCCTTTGATAACTCCCCCTTCCCCTCTTACCTTAAGAGGGGAAGAAACGAGTATCCTACCGCTCGCAGTGAGATTGCTACATCCCGACAAGTCGGGGCTCGCGATGACAAGAGCGGAATGCCCGGCGAATGGTCTTCATTGACAGAATCTCGCGAACAGTGCTATCATAATAATACAAATAGAAGGTGCGGTAGGTGCCCGGATGCGTGTGTCAGAGAGCTTAGGTGGTTTCCACAACTATCAGCCGAGCAGATTCAAAGACATAGCCTCGACTCCTGTTTGTTGCCACAGCACAATCAACGTTTCCATTCAAAGCCCAGGACTTTTCAAGAATCAGTCTTTCCGGCTTTCTGGAGCGACAGGGCGCCATAAGTCACGTAATCCCAATTGCCTTCACATTAAGCGATATCGCTGAGACCAGAAGCTGAAAGGGGGTGGTGAAATTGAGGGTCTTGATTCGCCAGAGGCAACTGGCAATCCGCCAGTTTCTTCTGGCCCGGAAGTCTGTCTAACGTAAGTCGAGAAGGAGGTTAATTCATTATGAACAAGTTGCTAGGTTTGATTCTAGCTGTGCTCCTGTCCATAGCACTGGTTGGAGGAGGGACAGTAGTAGCAGGGACTACCAGCGTATCTTCTGAGATTGAGAAGACCGTCTTTGGACCAGAGACGTATTTGCGAACTAAAGGGGCAGACAATGTGTATGTCGACCAATTCTCTGTGAGAGGTGACTACGATGGTACAGTCACCATGGGCAGGCTTATCGTGACCAATGGCGCGGAAGGCGGGCCTGCAGGTACCCGGGTTACGGACGCTACCGTACTGCTCAACGGAGACGAAATCCTGGGTTCCAACGACTTCAAGCCTGGGTTTGCTGGCGTGGAGGTACCGGTGAAACTGCTGCAGGATAATGAGATTGTAGTGACGGTCAGCGGCAAACCGGGAACTTGTCTAACTATTCAGGTTGACTATGAAATAGGTGCAACCGGTCCGATTTTCTCGGGTCCTCAACAGTATCCGTTCATTTGCAGGACCGAACAATCGTCTCCCAGTCTGGGACAACCCCTGGTTGATAGCACCTGTCGGGGTGTTCCCGTCTATGAGGTACTGGCAAATGGCACGAAAACAAGTACTATGATCGGCTATTCTAAGGATGGCAGTATACCCACCAGGGTGGACTATTACTACCGGACAACCGCTGGATCATTTGTACGTCTAGCCAATCCTACGGACCGTCCGTCAAATATGGCCTACACTACAACTACGGAAGGACTCACTGTGCCATATATTGTCCGTCTGGAGAGAGGGACAATCAACAGGTTTATCTATGGTCTGGCTATGCTGGCGCCTTATGATGACCTGGCATCTCCCTGGGACACCTGGGACATGTCGGCCTGGAATGGCAGATTACTCTACAGATTTGACGGTGGGGTAGGCATAGGACACTCTCAGGGAACCTTGAGTACGGGGTCTCCTCTTTACCACGATGCGCTGTCCATGGGATACGCTGTGGCGTACTCAACAGGGACCAGAACCGGTGTCCACTACAATCTTGTGCTCGGTGGGGAAACGACCTTGATGATCAAGGATCATTTTGTCACCAGATACGGAGAGCCGGAGTACACCATTAGCATAGGCGGCTCGGGAGGCGGCATCCAGCAGTATGTCTACGCTCAGAATCATCCCGGTCTACTGGACGGGATCATACCGCAAGCATGTTACCCTGACATGCATACACAAACCATCCCGGTTGGAGATGGCATGCTGCTGGAGTATTATTTCGACATCGTTGCTCCGAAGCAGGGGGATGCCACATTCGGTGGCTTCAACGCTTCAGGATTTTACCAGAAATTTCCATATGTATTGCCCTCTTGGACGGGCTCCATATTACCCAGGACATGGGTCGAAGGGGCGAGCTCATCCGATACGGTGCCTCACCCTGTCTATTATCCAATGACCGGGCATTTGGGAAGCACCGAGATGGTCAATGGATGGCTGGGACTGACTCCGATGTGCATGAACCCGTTATGGCATTCAGTGTCGGGCGTGAATCTCTGGTATCCTCAGGCGGAAGTTGTGGCAACCAAGTGGACCCACGCTGACGATTTGGTGAATATCTTCGGCGTGGACGAATATGGCTACGCCCGCGTTAGCTGGGACAACGTAGGTGTGCAGTACGGTCTACAGGCGCTTAAAGATGGCCTCATTACCGTGGAGCAGTTCCTGGATATCAACGCCAGAATCGGCGGCTGGAAAGAAGCAC
>CAYGWI010000117.1:0-2694 GCA_964353715.1 uncultured Dehalococcoidales bacterium
CACTGCCAGAATAGCTGAGGCGAGCACAATGGCTCTCAGGTGTTTTGGCATGATAGCTCACAAAGGCATTATCAAGGCGCCGTGGATTATCAGGCCAAAGAAAACCAGGTACCCAAAAACATAGATGCCCACCGCGACTGGATTCTGTTCAACACTGAGGAAGGGAATTCTTGGCGTCAACTTGTCCACGATGTGCAGCAAGGCCACTCCCAGGAGGAGGGCCACCAGGAAGGTAACGGCAACCAGCCCCAGCCTTCTGGGATCAATCAGACTTGCCAGCAGGCTGCCGCCAACGAGAACAGGGCCGGTTACCACGCCATGGATAACCAAACCGATGAGGATGAAGAAACCGGCTATGAATAGGCCTACCGAAATCGGGCTCTCTCCTATTCGATCCTGTTCATGGATGGGCCGGGTGAGTGCATCCAACGCCCTGATCCCAAGCCAGGCCAGCAAAGCGCAAATGAATGTCCAGACTATGACTCTAGCTATCCAGAGTAGTACAATCACGTAAAAAGGGGTAACGGGACCTAACTCACTCACACTCATAAGTCCAACTTTTTTAGCAGAATCTGTCGCCAGACAGCGCTATAAGCATACCTTAACTACAGGGTCTTTGAAAATATTGAGAACGTCGTCAGGCTCCCAGGACTTCTGTGACCGCGCTCTTTGAGTTTCTGCCATTCCAGGCACGCTTGAATTCTCCGCTTTCAATCATCGGCAGCATCACATCCACTACACTGGTGCTGTACTTTGTTCCTCTGCCGTCTTTGAGCTCTTTCAGAACATCCGTTGTGGTCCTTGCTGGTCGATAAGGACGATGGGAACTCATTGCCTCCACCACATCGCAGACAGCGAGAACGCTGACCTCCGGACCTAGCTTGTCCTCTGTGATTCCATAAGGATACCCCGAGCCATCTAGCCGTTCGTGATGTTGTATCGCTACATCGGCTATTGGCCAGGGAAGGTTTGCATCCTTCAATATGCTATAACCTTGTTTCGTGTGGGCACGGATGAGGGCCCATTCCTCCTCAGCTAGTTCACCCGGCTTGGTAAGAATACTCCTTGGGATGGAGACCTTGCCGATGTCGTGGAGCAATCCGTCGAGATAGAGCCTCTCGACTGTGTCCGCAGCCAGCCCCATATTCTCACCTACAAGACACGCCAGTTCGGCTACCCTTTGTTGATGCCCCGCTGTATAGGGGTCATAGGATTCAATGACACGACCAACAATGTTTGCCAGGTTCAGAAACCAGTCCTTCAATTGTCGTTCTCTTACCTTGCCCTCGCCGATGTCACTGCCAGACTCGTCAAATCCCACAAATTTGCCTTTTCTATTGATGGAACTCAGATACTGCTCTATCAGTATTCTTTTGCCGTTTTTTTTGAAAATCTCATGCACTATGCTGGATATAGGTTCATCTCCGGCTAGTATCTTGTCTATTTGACTGGAAAGATATTCCCTGTTCCCTGATGTGAGGATGTGTGTTGGCTTCATCTCGGTCAGTTCTGCCAGACAATAGTCACCCAGTTTCTCAAGTGCTTTGTTGCCCGCGCCAGTATTGTCCGGCACGTCCGCTGAGAAAACTGCTTCCAGGCAAGTGGCAAAAAGACTGCAATAACGTTCTGCGCTTTCCCTCAGTGCCTGCTCAGTGTTTTTTCGCTCGGTGATGTTTCTTCCGACGGCAAGCCCTAAGAATTTGCCGTTCTGCTGCTCGATGGAGAAAGATAATTCAATGGGGAATGTAGAGCCGTCTTTCCTTGACGCTTCGCCTTCGATGAGTGCCGTTTCCCCGCAATTTCCGGTCAAGAAAGCGCTCAGTGCTAGTGCGGGACTCCCTCTGTTCTTCTCCGAAATCAACCTGGTTACTGGCTGGCCCAGTATCTCGGGGCTTGAGTAGCCAAAGATTTGCTCTGCGCCTCTATTCCAGAATACTATTGTCCCTTTGTGGTTTACCCCCAGTATGGCATCCCGCGAGTATGCCATGAGGGCCCTGTGTATCTCCCTGCTTCTAGGCGGAGCTTCTAACTCTTTGTGTGGTGGTTCTGTTTCTTCCATGGGCAATTTCTGTTCTTGCCGCCATGCCTGCTTCCTTCCCTATTTGGCCAGACATTCAGTCTTCAACCATGACCAACTATGGTCAACTATACCAAACACATAAATCCATTTGCAATAGGAATCCGTTCATGAAGGCGGGGAAAATTGGTCCGGGCCTAGATGTGTACGCTATTCGGCTGGCGGGCCATATGCCGAATCCCAAATCTCAATCGCCAAGGCGCTATTCCTTGATTTGAGATGTTCAGAGATTCAGTGTGAGGACCTGGTTTTATGATACACGATTCCAAAGAGTCGCGCTGCAGAATTCGAAAATGTCACAACCCTAGCTCTGAGGCAATTGCTTTCATGGCCTCGATGCCCAGGCTCATAAAGTCTTCCAGTTCCAGCCCGATTTTCTGGCACTCGGCCACTTGCTTCCGGTCGACGCCGGCAGCAAAGCTTTTTTCGTGAAAGCGCTTCATCACCGATTTACTGGTCAGTCCGCCTAGTTTATCGGGGCGAACAAGGGCGGCGGCAGTGATCAGCCCGCTCAGAGGGTCGGCACAGAAAAGTGCCTTGTCTAATTTCGTTTCTCGGGGAACGCCATGGGCCTCGTTGTGCGACAAAATAGCATGGACCATAGGCGCACTGGCTCC
>CAYGWI010000118.1:0-2673 GCA_964353715.1 uncultured Dehalococcoidales bacterium
TTTCGAACTCCACTTATTGATTGTTGCCAGCCGCCCACTTCTTCGTAGATAGGTTGGCATTTCTCTAATGTGGCGACGTCACTGGGAAAGGAAGTCAAAACCTCGCCTTTGAATTTATAGGCAGTGCATATTTTGATCGAAGGGAAACCATCGTAGATATCCAGGTGAGTCAGAGCTATATCACTGAGGCCGTTTATTTGAACGCTAAACCGACCCGCCACGGCGTCAAACCAGCCGCATCTTCGCGGCCTTCCTGTTGTAGCACCATACTCATGAGCTTTTTCTCGGATTAAATCGCCAGTTTTGTCCTTGAGCTCTGTGGGCATGGGTCCGGCACCGACCCTAGTGTCATACGCCTTAAATATGCCCAGCACACGATCGATTCCTCTTGGGCCCAACCCTGCTCCAATACAACCTGCCCCGGCCAAAGGTGAAGAAGAGGTCACGTAGGGGTAAGTGCCAAAGTCAGGGTCAAGCAAAGTTCCCTGGGCACCTTCTAATAGAATAAGCTCCCCTTTCGTCGCCCCTTCGCGAATCATGGAGCTAGTTTCCCGGATGAAAGGAGCCAGCTGTTCCCCATAGTGGCAATACTGTTGATAGATTTCCTCCAGTGACAGAGGTGAAACTTGGTACACTTTGGTCAGGACAATGTTCTTGAGCTCCACAGCCGACTTCAGACGGCTCAGAAACACATCCCTATCCAGCAAATCTCCGGTACGAATTCCCAGGCGAGCCACTTTGTCGGCAAAGACAGGGCCGATTCCTCTCAGTGTGGTACCTATTGCTCCTTTATTGCGCCTTTCTTCTTCCAGTCTGTCAAGGAGGATGTGATAGGGCATGATCAAGTGAGCACGGTCACTGATAAAAAGACGACTTGTATTGATACCATGCTTATGCAGGTCGGCTATTTCTTCAAGAAGTACTGCCGGGTTAATAGCTACGCCATTGCCGATTATGCAAGTTACCTGTGGATAGAAAATGCCCGAGGGGACGAGGTGCAGCCGAAACGCGCCATAAGGATTGACTACAGTGTGACCGGCATTATCTCCACCGGAGAAACGAGCTACTATATTTGCTTTCTCAGCTAAGAGATCAATTATTCTTCCTTTCCCTTCATCACCCCACTGCCCCCCTACAATAGCTATAACGGCCACTCAGTCTCCTTTAATCTTCTCTTGCTTCCACAGGTAAGCCAACCTCTGAACTACAGTGACAGAGACAAACACTGCCAGAACACATAGAGCCACAAAAACACTATGCACAAAAACCCGACTTATCAACAAACCCGCTGCTAACACTATAACCCGTTCTGCTCTAGTAAACAAGCCAACTTGACATTGCCAGCCGACTCCTTCTGCTCTAGCTCTTATGTAGCTGACCAGGAAGGAGCCAATCAGAACAACAAAGATCAGGACGATTCTTAAGCTGGCGCCTTCTTGTGGGACATACCAGATCAAGAGACCGCAGAGAGTCGCTGCTTCAGAGACACGGTCAACCGTGGAATCCAGAACAGCGCCAAACCTCGTAGTTTGCCTGGTGAAGCGAGCCAAAGCTCCATCGAGAAGGTCAAACAAGCCGGAACCCAGGATTAACACCCCGCCAAGAACAAGGTGCCCTGCAGCAATAACATAGGCCGCAACTATGTTCAAGGCCAGGTTCGTAAGAGTAAGAATATTGGGCGTTATGCCGCTTTTGCTCAAAAGCCTGACTATGGGACTGGTAATACGATCAGCTAAGTTCCGTCGAATATCTGGTAAATTCATTACGCTCTTCCGGCTAATCCAGTATTCCTTTCTTTTGAAGAAACTTGACTACTCCCAGCATTTGCTCTTCATCGTTCCACTCGCCAATCTCGCAGACTCTTACTATTCCCTGAGGCAAGTATTTGGCTATCATTTCCCAATTCATATTTCCATTTCCTGGGGCATGGTGATCGGAAATGCCGCGGATATCGTGCAAGTGGATGCCGACCATCCTGTCTTTGAATCGCGAAAGCCATTCTTCATGCAAGCTAAATCCAAGCTGCTGTTGCACTTCAGCATGCCCTACGTCATGCCAGTAGCCAGCCAGATGTTCTGATGCTTCACCAAGTAGCCCTGCCATTTCGTCCATATTTGGTATCTCGTTGAAATGGAATCTGGTCTCAAGCCCCAGCATTATACCCTTTTGCAGGCTATATTTACTGAGCTCTTGGAGACTTTTTCTCGCCGCATCGACATAGGACTGAGCTAAAGAAAGGCGTTGCTGAACCAACTTTTCTTTAGCTTGGCGATATTCTGTGGTTTGAGCGTAGCCTCCGTCACGGAGCTTACTTAGCCTATCCTGTAAACTCAGGTCGATGGGTACCTCACCCATATGAAGGACAATAGCCCTGGCGCTCACATTTGCCGCCAGGTCCATCGTTTTCTTGGCGAAGCGCACAGCCTCCGTTCGCTCGCTCGTGTCCAGAGAACTCAAAGAAAGGCTACTTACGGGGATTTCTCCGGATGACAAAGCCGCAGGACAGGGAGAGTGAATGCTTGAAATAGGGACTGTCGTCTTCAGAAGCTCACCCAGCATCCTTGAGGAAACTAATGCATTTGGCTCTACGTGGGTAAAGCCCAATGCTCTAGCTTTGGCCGTAAATCCCGCCATGTGACTGAATCTACCTATGGCCCACATGGTGGAGAGGGA
>CAYGWI010000119.1:0-2661 GCA_964353715.1 uncultured Dehalococcoidales bacterium
AGAGGCACGTTAATATCGGTATTGGCTGACCGAAACAGAGGCACAGCAGTACCTTCATGCCCGGAGACTACTATTGTGCCAAAGAAAGGCAGCATAGCCAGGTAGGCATTAGTTATCACATAGATGAAAATGGTGGCAATTGCCGGAAAGAGCAGTCTCGAATGTTTCTCGCCGGCAGTGCTCTCGACAAAGTTTAGCAACGTCTCTACTGCCATCTCGACTAGATTCTGCAGCCTCCCCGGAATAAGCTTCATTTTGCGGGTACAAACATAGAACGCACCTGCCAGTACGATAATAGTGAGCCAGGAGGCAATGAGGGTGTTAGTGACGGAAAAGCCAGCAACCTCAAACAACCTTTCCGAGGGAAGCTCAACATGGGGTTCAGAGACATTGAGGAAGCTGGGAACTTCGATGCCAAAAAAACTGGCACCTAGACGGCCAAAAACGAAGCCCGCAACGAACAAAGCCAAAATAATGACAAGAGCGAGAACAATGGTCCTTGTGGCACAACCCAGCTTCGGCACTATTTTATCTCTTGTCTTTATCTAATTCATTCTGCTCAGCCTTATACCGGCGAAGCATGCGATATAGACCATAGAATGCAATGACCGTCCCTATACCCAGACCAATAAGAGTGAATAAAGGGAATTTATGGAACTTGGGGTCAAGCAAAAAATAGCCCAGCAAAGTTGGGACAAGTAGACTGGCAACCATATACCAACCTATAGTAAGCAAGAATCGAAGTGGTCCTGCCCACTGTCTCATTTATGTGTTTATTGTACACCTAGGATCCCGATTACTCAATGAGTCCAGTTCAATCAGATTGCTCAAGAAATAAACTCATTCCTGAACAAAAAGCCAGTTTGCCTCCACCAAATTAGTCGACACTCCAATAAGTGTGGCGTCGCCACCGATGGCCGTACCCAAGGCCAGGGGCACGTGCCAATGTTGGCAGATCCGGTTCCGGCATGTGTGAGAGCTCGCTAATGACGGGATTTAGAGCAGCGGCAAAAGGAATGTCACATATTATGGTAGCTGCAAAACCAGATATCCACAGGGTAAGAGGAAAAACGAATTTTGAAGCGTTACAGTATCCCTGCAAACTTCAACCCCACGGCCGCCAAAAGCTGAACTATCGCTATAGGGGCAAGCCACTTCAGACACATGGCTACCATCTGGTCAATCCTGAGCCTGGCAAACAGCGCTCTAATACAAGCTAGTATGAAGACGATGAACAGTGTTTTGATAACAAAGGCAAGAAATCCTACAATCGAGGCGGCAATACCTGACAGGTGCACCCCGGGAATATCGAAACCAGCCAGAAATAGGGCCGATATCAAAGCAGCCCCGGCTACCATCTCTATATTTACCATCAGCCTCATCAAGGCTAACCTACCACCAGAGTATTCTACCAGAGGGCCAGCAACGATCTCCTGTTCCGCTGTAGGAATATCAAAGGGGATGCGCTCCAGCTTGCCCACAAGAGAGATAATAGCTACGATGAAAGACAGCGGCAGCCAGCAGATAAGCCAAACATGATCAAGCTGGTAGTTCACAATGCCTGAGAGGCTCCAGACCCCTGCTATCAAGGCAGGTGAAAGTATGGCCAGCAAGAATGGAACTTCATAGCCAAAAAGCTGGGTAAGCACCCTGAACCCACCCACAGCAGCAAAAGGATTGGTGGAGTGCCATCCAGCCAGGAAAAGAAGCAGAGCAGGCAGCGTCAAGAGATAGGCTACCACAATTATGTCTCCCGCAAAGGGATAAACCGATTCGGCAGACCAGACGGGGATGTAAATGAAGGCAGTTACCACTGCGGCAATGCCAAACACAGGTATGGCAGTAAACATCTTCCTGTCTGCCATTGCAGGGACCAAACCCTCTTTCGACAAGAGTTTGAAGAAATCAGCCCAGGGTTGGTACAGAGGGGGGCCAACTCGGTTCTGCAAGCGAGCGTAGATCTTCCTATCTATGTACTCACAGAATAGCCCGTAGAAAAATAGAAATATGAAGCCAGGAAAAACTACCAAATTGAAAAAGGCAATCCCGACATTCATCTTGCTTGCTCCTCAGTTCTTGAAAGCCATATCTCTTGACTCAAAACAGCAACGCCACCGATCCACTTCAAGTCAATGGTTTTTATCGGGCCGAAACAAAACGTAAAACTCTTCATCTTCTGTTGATTACTTCTACCAGCAAGTGGGCCAGCTTATCGACGGAAACTATGACCTCGCGGGAGACCGCGGTCCCAAAAGAGAGACTCTCTGGCTGAATACCCAGAATCAACACCTTTGCACCTAGCTCATGTTCGAGGTATTCAGCTAGCATATACAGGGGCATGGTATGAGTAGAAGGCATCCGTTTTTCTATTCTATGAGGTTCGATCAGCTCAATTGCGCCAGCTATCTCTCCCATTTCAGCTGCATCTATCAGCACCACATGGGACGGAGATAATCTCCGCAGCAATCCGGTGAAGTTCTCTGGAGCGGTACCCGCGGTCAAGACTTTGACTCCGAACGTATTCGACAGAGCGTGTCTTAACATCCGCGCTGCCCGAAATCCGAGACTATCATCGCCGCTGAATTCGTTACCTATGCCCAAAATGGCTATTTGTTTCCAGCCGCTTAGTTCTTCCTCAAGCATGGAGGCTAACGCCTCAGT
>CAYGWI010000120.1:0-2626 GCA_964353715.1 uncultured Dehalococcoidales bacterium
GCGCGGGCTGCGGGGAATATCGAGGCCATGAAAAAAGCTTACAAAGAGACTGTGATAGAGGAATAAGAAATGACGGATAAGAGGCTAAAAACGGGGTCTGATTTTACCTGGAGAGACATGGAAGTTGGCAATGTAATTACGGAGGCGGGCAACGCTGCTCTGCGCAGGACAGGAGATTGGAGGACCCAGAGGCCGGTGATCGATGAGGAAAAGTGTAACAAATGCGGCTTGTGTTGGCTTCATTGCCCTGACGCAGCCATAAAGCCTCTCGAGAACGGCTATTATGAAATTGACCTCTTCTACTGTAAGGGCTGCGGCATTTGTGCCAAAGTGTGTCCTAAAGGGGCCATAACTATGATAGAGGAGGAGGAGAAATGAGCAAAAGAGTGGGACTAGAAGCTTCACACGCTGCTGCCGAAGCAGCCAGGATGGCCGACGTTGATGTTATTGCAGCTTATCCCATAACGCCTCAGACACATATCCCCGAGCGGCTTGCCGAGATGGTAGCCGATGGCGAACTGAATGCCGCTTATATTCCCGTGGAGTCGGAGCACTCAGCCCTGAGCGCATGCCTTGGAGCTGCCGCGGTAGGGGCAAGGACTTTCACCGCCACTGCAGGTCCAGGATTGGAGTATATGCACAATGTCCTGTATGTTGCCTCGGCCATGCGGCTGCCAGTGGTTATGACGGTGGCCAACCGAGCTTTGTCCGCACCACTAAGTATTTGGGGAGACCACTCCGATGCCATGTCTGTCAGGGATACCGGCTGGATCCAGGTATTTTGTCAGAGCAGCCAGGAGGCGTTTGATATGACTCTTTGGGCCTTTCGTGTCGGTGAAAACCCAGGAGTTCTTTTGCCCGTCATGGTTCATTTTGACGGATTTCACCTCACTCACGTAACAGAGCCAGTTATTTTGCCGGAACAAGAAGAAGTGGATAGATTTCTCCCCAAGTTTCACTATCCCTTTGCTCTACATCCCGACAACCCGATGACCCTTGGTGCTTTCGCGCCGCCCGACATATATTCGGAGGCGAAGGTGGCTCAGGAGATGGCGATCAGGAAGTCCAAGGCAGTCGTGACTAAGGGGTTCGCAGAATTTGGAGACATCTTTGGCCGTTATTATCACCCCGTCGAGCCCTATAAAACGGAAGGAGCGAGAACGTTGCTTCTGACTATGGGAAGTTTTGGTGAAACAGCAAAGACTGTCATAGATGCAAAGAAGGATAGAGGGGAATCCGTAGGGCTTATCAACTTGCGTCTTTGGAGGCCTTTCCCGTTCGAGGAACTTCGCCAGGCAGTGAAGAGTGCCGAAACCCTTATCGTCTTTGACCGATGTATCTCCTTCGGAGGCCCGGGAGGAGCAGTTTCCTCCGAGGTTAGGTCAGCCCTATATAATGAAAAGGAAAGGCCAAAGGTTGTGAGTTTTATAGGCGGTTTGGGTGGAAGGGACATGTCGGCAAAGGATTTTGAGTCTGTTATCGACCGGGGTCGCGACGTTGCGGCAAAGGGCTCAAAGGAGCTATTTGAGACAGTGGGCATAAGAGGCAAGGTAACAGGCATAAGAGGGTGAAGATGAAGGAGAATTTCGTTAAATTTGGCAAGAACCTTGTGACCACAGAGGAATTTCTGGCCGAGGGGCACACTTTTTGTACCGGCTGCGGCGAGGCTCTGGCGCTACGACTCGCGTGCAAAGCTCTGGGAAGGAATGTAATAATTACCAATGCCACCGGATGTACGGAAGTTTGTACCTCGCCACTTCCTGTCACTTCATGGAGGGTCCCCTGGATACATACGTTGTTTGAGAACACCGCTGCTACGGCTTCGGGTATAGAAGCAGGGCTAAAGATTTTGATGAAGAAGAACAGGGTGCCTGAGAAGGATATCAAATGTGTGGCTGTAGCTGGAGACGGAGGGACAACCGACATAGGAATGCAGGCCTTGTCTGGAGCGTTCGAAAGGAATCATGACTTTCTATATCTCTGTTTTGATAACGAAGCGTATATGAATACCGGTATTCAGAGGTCAGGTGCCACTCCTTATGGTGCTTCGACTACCACGGCGCCGGCGGGCAAGCTGAGCATCGGCCAGACTACCTGGAAGAAGAACATGCCTGAAATTGCTGTGGCCCACAACATTCCTTACGTAGCTACAGCCTCTCCCGGATACCCTTTTGATTTAATGAACAAGGTCAAGAAGGGTAGGGAAGTCAAGGGGCCAGCTTATGTCCACATATTCTCTCCTTGCCCGACAGGCTGGAGGCATGCTACTGATTTGGCTATTGAGATAGGTCGGCTTGCCGTGGAGACAGGCATTTTCCCTCTTTACGAGGTAGAAAATGGCCGGTATAAGTTGAATGTGGACCGGCCCAAACTCAAGCCAGTTGAGGAATACTTGAAGCCACAAGGCCGGTTCCGTCACTTACTGGAAGGGGAGATTGCCACCATTCAGGAACATGTGAATGAGGAATATGCCAAGCTCAAGGTAAAGGTAGCCTGCTTTGCAGCTTGATTTCTTCGAAGTCAGCAGAGGTTATTGCTTCAATTCTCCTTACCCACTATAATATCTAGCTATACGGGGTGTGGCGCAGCGGCTAGCGCGCATGGTTTGGGACCATGAGGTCGGTGG
>CAYGWI010000121.1:0-2622 GCA_964353715.1 uncultured Dehalococcoidales bacterium
ATTATGCGAAGAACGTTCAAGCCGGCGATTGTCCCGGCATCCTTGGTTGCCTGGCGCTGGCTGTCGTTGAAATAGGCTGGCACTGTTATCACTGCTTCTGTCACTTTGCCGCCGAGGTAGGCTTCGGCATCGGCCTTTAGTTTCTGTAATATCATTGCCGATATCTCAGCCGGCGTGTATTCTTTTCCACCCATGACTACCTTGACCTCGTTATTAGGACCACGAGTCGTCTTGTACGACACGCGGCGCGCGTCTTCCTCGATGGGTAGTTCCCTTCCTGGCGGTTCCCCCCATTTCCTTCCCATGAAGCGCTTGATGCTGTAAACGGTGTTTTCGGGGTTAACGACAGACTGACGTTTAGCCACCTGCCCTACCAATCGCTCGCCGTTCTTGCTGATTGCCACCACTGAAGGATACAAGTTAGAGCCTTCAGAGCTGGGGATAAGCTTCGGCTTTCCGCCCTCTACGACAGCAACCTCACTCAAGGTTGTTCCCAGGTCAATGCCTACTGCCTTAGCCATACTATCTCTCCTTCAAACTCTCCTATTGAATCTTGTTCTTGTTACCTGTGCCTATCATGACCACGCTGGGACGAAGCAGTTTTTCCTTGAGTTTATAACCCTTGCGAATCTCCTCTACGACTACGCCCTCTTCCCCCTCCAGTTGGCCCGCCGCTTCGTGCCAATAAGGGTCAAAATACTCTCCCCTGGCCTTGATTTCAGCCAGCCCCTGCGTTTCTAAAACAGCTTTGATTTTATTATAGATGAGTCTTATGCCGTCAGTCCAATTCTGTTCATCAAGCTCGACCGGCAGAGAAGCAAATGCTCTTCCAAAATCGTCCAGGATAGGTAACAGGTCCAAGATAAGCATCCTGTTAGCACACTCAACCGTCTCTGCTTTCTCCTGCTCAGCGCGTTTTATGTAGTTCTCCAGGTCTGCCTGGCTTCTCTGCCAATTGGCTAGATACCTCTCCGCCTTTTCCTTTTCCTCAGCTAGAGCCTTGTGTAGTATCTCTACGTCTTCCGATTGCGCGGTTGTTGTTTCAGCTATTTCGTCACCCTCAGCCAACGTTGGGCCTCCTCTAAATGTATTCAGCCAGTGAATCGCTCAATAGTGCCGAGAAGCAATTGAGCGAAGAAATAGCCTTAGCGTAGTCCATTCGCTTGGGGCCAATCACTCCCACGATGCCACTAGCCTTATCAGGTAACCCATAGTGGCTGGCTAATAAGCTCAAGTCCTGCAGCGCCGGCTCCGGATTTTCGTCGCCAATGACTACTTTTACCCCTCCCCTGCTGGATTCTTGGCCAAATATATTTCTAAGCCAATCCTCTCCTTCCAGAACTTCTAGAATTCCCAGTATTCTAGGACTGTTGGTAAACTCTGGTTGACTCAACAGCAGGCGCAGTCCTTCAAGATGAGGCTCACCATAATCTAGCTTGTCCTGGCCAGCCATAATTTCCACCAGGGATTCAGATAGCTGCCTTTCTTCAGAAGATAGTCCTTCTCTCTTGGCCAGGATCTCGCTGCTGGTCATCCCGCCGTACACGGAAGTGAGTTTGTTAGCTAGCTTCGTCAGTTCATCCTGGCTAACCTTTCTGTCAAAAGATAGGACCTGCCGTCTGACTTCTGCTTCATACAAAACCACGATCAGCAAAGCCATGAAATCCTGCAAAGCTACCAAATCGAGATGCTTAAAACGGCAGCGAACCGCTTTGGGAGTGGTTATTATGACCAGGTTGCGCACAAGACGCGCCAAAAGCGCCGCCACCGTCCTCAACCATTGCTCTAGCTCCTCCTTTGCTTCCTGAGATATCTGATGAACCAGGTACTGTTCAACACGGGGGAGTTCAATCTCTTCTCCTATCAATTCCACATAGTAGCGGTAAGCCTTGTCAGTAGGTATGCTTCCGGCCGAACGATGAGGATGCACGACATATCCTGCTCGTTCCAGGTATGCTGTATCGTTGCGGATGGTAGCGGGGCTGACCCTCAAGCCATACTTCTCCACAATAGCGCTTGAAGCTACTGGTGCTGCCCTGGTGATATAGTCTTCAATTATCACCCTGAGGACAGTCTCTCTTCTTTCTCTCACAGCCATTTAGCACTCTCCTCTTTTGATTGCTAAACAGATTAATCTAGCACTATAGACACGTTCTGTCAACGATGGTGTCGGAACTAATTGAAATGGTGTATTCTTATTGACCGAGAATGGAATATCAAGTACCATTATGGCACGAATGTGAAAACCAGCAAAGCGTCCTCCTCGGCGCAGCGTGACAGCGAAGTAGTTCGAATCCTAAGATTGGAGGCCGAAAGGCAAGCAGACAGCATAAATCTTATTGCCTCTGAGAACCACACCAGCCGGGCAGTTCTTGAAGCCCAGAGTTCGGTGCTAACGGATAAATATGCTGAAGGATACCCCGGACGTCGCTATTATGGCGGTTGCGTCTATGTAGATGAAATCGAGGATTTGGCTGTTGAACGGGCCAAGAAGCTCTACAAAGCCGAACATGCCAACGTCCAGGCTCATAGCGGGGCTCAAGCTAACATGGCAGCCTATTCAGTGTTATTGGAACACGGAGATACTGTCATGGGGATGCGTCTCAGCCACGGCGGGCATCT